>DATEHJ010000455.1:0-2578 GCA_035279645.1 Gemmatimonadaceae bacterium | reverse complement strand
GCTGTCGAACGCGCCCGTCGTTTTTGGGGGAGTGTGGGGCGATACCGCGACCATGATCTCACCCGCCGGTGCGGCGGGGCGGTTCATCGTCATTGCTGTTCCCGATGGACCGGACGGTAAGCCCCAGTGGCAGGTGAACCGACCGTTCCTCACACGCTATTACTCCGACGCGGCGGGCATAGCGATCGCGTCGCTCGACGCGATGGATTCGCGCACGCGTGAGGTGCTCACCGAGCCAGCGGTCACACTTCAGTCTCCGGAAGATCGATCGCCACCGCTGCCCGTGTTCCTCTACATCGCGCGCTCGATGTCCGATGCCCTTCTGGGCGCACCCACGCGCGGTCTCACGCGAGGAAAGGCATCGGGCCAGACTGTGAGCGGCTCGCTCCGTTTCGCTGATTCGCCCGCACCCGCACGCAACGTTGTCGCGATCCTACCGGGTTCGGATCTGGCGCTGAAGGGAGAATACATCGCGATTGGCGCGCATAACGATCATATCGGCTTCAATCACGAGCCGGTCGATCATGATTCCCTTCGCGCATTCAACACCGTGGTGCGACCCGGCGGGGAGGACGATGCGCCGCGCGCGCCGTCGGCATCCGAGATGACTCGCATCCGCACGATCCTCGATAGCCTCCGGCGCATCCATCCTCCGCGTCTCGATTCGATCTACAACGGCGCCGACGATGACGGCTCTGGCACGGTGGCCGTGCTCGAGATCGCCGAGTCCCTCGTGAACGCTCCGGTGAAACCGAAGCGATCGATTCTCTTCATCTGGCACGCCGGAGAAGAGGAAGGACTTTGGGGCTCCGAGTATTTCACCGCTCATCCAACCGTGCCGCGCGATTCGATCGTGGCGGAACTGAACATCGACATGATCGGTCGCGGTCGCGCTGACGACATCAAGGGCGGCGGCCCGGGCTACCTGCAGCTCATCGGTTCGCGTCGCCTGTCGACGGAGCTCGGCGACCTTGTCGAAAAAGTGGGGAAGACTGAAACAACCTCGTACAAGTTCGATTACCAGTACGACGCAAATGGACACCCGCAGCAGTACTACTGTCGGAGCGATCACTACGAGTACGCTCGGTACGGAATCCCGATCGTGTTTTTCTCGACGGGTGGCCATCGCGACTACCACCAGGTGACGGACGAAGCCCAGTACATCGACTACGACCAACTCGCGCGCATCGCGACGCTCGTACGCGATGTCGCGATCCGGGCGGCGACCCTCGATCACCGCCTCGTCGTGGACAAGAAGAAGCCGGATCCGCACGGGCAGTGCGTGCAGTAGCGCTGTCATCCCGAGCGAAGCGAGGGATCTGCTTTTCGGGAGCCAATCAAAAGCAGATCCCTCGTCGCGCTCCTCGGGATGACAGCAGTTGTTTGCGCATGCTTCCTTTGTGCGTTGTGTTGCGTCACTATTTGGTTGCACCCGCGAGGTTTCGTCCGCCCCGGTGAGCCCAACACCGTTCGCTGCCGTCGATAGCAAGGCCATGGTGACTCGTCGCGCGCTATACGACCCCAACACCGATCCGCGGATTCCGCTGCTTCGTCTTGCCGTTGTTGCGCTGAGCGTCGCCGCATGCTCGTCGGTTCATCGCGTGCCAACAACGGCGCCCGCGCCCGTCGCGTCGCCGGCGTCGCCGGCGGCAAAGCCCGAGTCCGAGCCGCCACCGGTCTTCACGTCGCGCGACGGCGCGCCGACGAGCTTCGTCGGTTCGAACTCTGACGCGAAGACGACTCGCGTCATCATGGTACGCGACGGTCTGTCGAAGCAGGCTCTCTACCGGATGGCGACCGAATACCTGACGACGAAGTACACGATCGACGTGAGCGATCCGACCGCGGGCTTTCTCATGACGCCATGGCAGGCGACGCTCTCGCGCGACGGCGTACCCGAGCTCCGCTATCGCACGCGGATCATCCTGCGCTTTCTCGGCGATGACTGGAAGCAGCTCACCGTGCGCGCTGAGGCGAACTGGCTGCGCGGCGAGGAATGGGAGGTGGGCTACGACGCGGCGTTGCTCGATTCCGTGAGCACGAACCTGACCGTCAGGCTGGGCAAGCGCGCCTAACGACTACACGCTGGTCAGGGAACCGAGTGTCGCCAGAGGTGCTGAATCTTCCAGGGTGCCCGGAGCCCGTCGCGAACGAGGTCCGCACGCCACGTCGAGGGCACTTCCGTTGGAGCCTTCGATACGTTGGATGTGACGTTGATAATCATCCGATATGTCAACTGCGCGGTGTTGCCAATGACATTCGAATTCCGGAAGGCGATCGACTTCACGTGAATCGAATCGGCTTTGTTGATGATCCCGTCGAAGTACTTCTTCGTCTGCTCGTCCTGATAGTAATTACGGTAGACCTCCTCCATTTTCGAGGGCAGTCCCGATTCGATCGCAATCTTCAGCGAATCGATCGGTCGGCGCAGATCGGCTGATACCGTAAGGCCGGCCGCGGCCGCTGTCCGCCCCGCAGTCGGCAACGCCGAATCCGCGGCTCTCGGTCCCGATGTGCCATTCTTGACCGGGATCTGCGCTGCGGCTGGAGCAGGAGGCGTGAAGACAACGGACGGCGG
>DATEHJ010000454.1:0-18633 GCA_035279645.1 Gemmatimonadaceae bacterium | reverse complement strand
CGAAGAGCGCTCATTCAACACGTTTCGAGAGAGCCGAGCTGCCTAACACTTGATTGCAGCTGGCTTCAGAGATCGATCGTTATTGGTGTCTTTTTGTCGGCGTGGACGCGGCCGCATCGCATGTTTCGTAATGCACGCCATCCCCAACACCGTTCGGCCGGCTAATACCTTGTCGTGCGCCTTTCGTCACGCCGGAACAGCGCACGAACCCAATACCCCCGCCGCCGAGTTCCCGACGCCCAGATTTCTTTTTACCCAACGCCGCGACGAACATTGTCGCGAACGTGCGCACAATTAACAACTACTAAAAGCCTTTTCGTCACGTAAGGGTACCGCATGAGCCCGTGTCTCTCCGCATGCGAATGATTACTACCGTTACTGGATCTCGTTGTCATTGGGTGCGGACTCAGGTTCATCGTGCCTTGCGGCAAAACGTTGCAGCGACGGGGCGCTTGAAGGTCGACCGTACAACTCGACGCCTTGCGAGGGTCGGCGAAGCGGGTCAGCCTGAAATGAAACGAGCCGCCCGAATGGATCGGGCGGCTCGTTTCGATGCAGTTGGAGACCTAGCGGGGGGCGATCTCCTTCAAGGCTTCTTGGCCGAATCGGCTCTCGCCGGGGCCGGGGCAGCGCCTGGCTTGGAGAAATCCACCGATGGCGCCTCACGAGCGCCGGGATTCGTCACGTTGAAATAGTTGCGTGACTTGGCGCCTGTAACCTTGGCGGTGAGGGCCTGAGGGAACTGACGGATGTAGGCGTTGTACTCCTGCGCCGCGGTGTTGTAGTCCCCGCGGGCGACGGCGATACGATTCTCCGTACCCGACAGCTCGTCCATCAATCGAGTGAACTGCTGATCGGCCTTGAGCTGCGGGTAGTTCTCGGCGACGGCGATCAGGCGGCCGAGCGCCGATGTCATCGTTGCGTTCGCGTCCGCCATCTGAGCCGGATCGTGTGTCTGCACGGCGCCGAGGACTCCGGCCCGCGCCTGCGCCACTTGAGTGAACACGTCCGACTCATGCTGCGCGTAGCCCTTCACCGTGTTCACCAGATTTGGAATCAGGTCCGCGCGCCGCTGCAGCTGCACCTCGATCTGACCCTGGGCGCCGTTGGCCTGCTCGTCCAACTGCTGAATGCGATTATATCCGCACCCAACGCTCGCAAGGAGCAGTGGAACCGCGAGCCACTTTCGTTTCATCGAGCACTCCGTGATTGGCGATTGGTCCGTTGCCTACGTTGACGTGGGCGCCTGCGTTCCAGTCAGCGTGACCCGGTGAAGCTCAGCTGTACAACATAGCGTCCCGGCTTCACGGCGCCTGGGCCTACGTTCCACGCCTGTTTCGCTTTCTGATCGAGACAGCGATTCACCGCCTTCCCGGCAGGTCCAGACCAATTCGCGTCACCAACTCGAGCGTCGGTTACACCGGTACTGCCGATCGTAACCACCATCGCCACATTCCCGCGCAACGACGGATCCGCCTTCTGACCAAATTCGGTATAGCAGAAACGCGTCGCGCTCTGCTCCCGCTCCACCGCATCGACGAGAGGCGTTGGCGCCATCGCGAATGAGGTGCGTGATCCAGCGCCGACGCCGCTTCCGCCCGGCCTAGCCGACGGCACGAGCTTCTGTTGATGAAATGTGTCGGGCGCCGCCGTCGGAAGGTTCGTCTTGATCTTCGAGAGGTCGGTCGAGGTCGTGTCCGCGACGGCTCCGGCCGCCGACGCAACCGTCCTGGCCGAGTCGAGCTTAGCGGAGTCGACGGGAATCTGAGCCGTGTCTTTCTTTTTGTCCCCCGGACAAGCAAGCGCGACAACGAGCAAGGGGAGCGGCGCAAGGCGTTTCAGAGCGATTCTCATGTCCTTCATTCCTTTAAGGTTGTTCGCGATTTCGGCTGGGAGGAAAGCTCATTGCGCGAATCGATCGAGGTGTTCCACGAGTTTGCCCATGCCGTCCAAATATCCCGCGATGACGTTGCCCACTTCGTTTGCGCCGATCGACTGCTCTCCCCGAACATGCCGTACGACACGCTCGAAGGGCGTAGCATCGAAATCCGCGTGCCGAGCGACCGCCTGGCTCACCGCAATGTTGTCTTTGGCCGGGACACCGCCCTCGAGCCGAAGAACAGCGCGGAATATCACCATGATTGTGCTCAAGCTGTCGCTCAGGAGATCGATCTGACGCTTCGAGTCTCCCCCCGTGATCAGCACTCCCTGACGAAGCTTGAGCAGCTTGCCCATGGCCTCGTGCTCGAGCTGTAGTCGCAAATCCTTGGGGTCGACCCGAATCCCATCGAACGGGTCCTCACCATAGAGAATCTTGTGCCGGTCGAGTATGTCAGCGTACTCCATCGCGAAGATGTCCGCGGAGCCGCGCCATTCCCGGGTCGTGAGTGTCATGGGGGCAGGATTACCTGCCTCGCCCCAGGCGCTCGCGACGGCGGCCGCCGCCCGCAACCGATCCATCGAGAGCGTTTCGAGAAGGACGAGGATGTTGTAGTCCGAGCGCTTGGGGATGTGCTCTCCCGCAGCGGCTGACCCGTACAGCACGACACTGCGCAACTCGGGGCCGTATGCGGCACGGAGCTGCTGGACGAGTTCTTCAGGCGTCATCTTCGCCATGCGACGCTCCTTGATTACCAGTCGCGGCCGGCACCGCCGCCCCCAAAACCACCGCCGCCACCAAATCCGCCAAAGCCACCGAAACCACCGCCGCCACCTCCACCGCCCCAGCTACTCCCACCACCACCCCAGCCACCCCGACCCATGCCACCAATCGGGAACGGGATGAATAGACAGCCAGGTCCGCATCCGCGACGCCTCCGGCCTGCGCTCAGCACCGACATGATGATGATGAAAATCACGAAGAGCAGGGCCGGATTGATGCCGCCGCGTCTCCTCGAACCGCTCACCGGGCCTCGCGCGCCGCGTGGCGCGAAGCTCGCCGACGGCGCTTGGAACGACGTGTCGAGCTGGAAGTTGAACTCGTTGGCGAATCGCTGAGCGACGCGCAGCGTCATTAACTCGATCGCGCCACCGTAATCCTGCTGACGGAGCAACGGTATCGCTTCGTCCTCGATCGCCCCCGTGGTGGCGTCGGTTAGAAATCCCTCAACGCCATAGCCATTGTCGATGCGAACGTGTCCGCCGTCAGCGCTCGTTTCCTTCGGCACGACAAGGATCACGACGCCCCGATTCCGCGCCGGATCGCCGGGATTGCCTTTACTGCCGACTCCCCATGCGCGCCCGATCTGACGCGCGACATCGGACTTGTCTCGCCCTTTGAGATCGGGGAGAGTGACGACCGTGATGTCTCCACCCGATTTTGCGCGAACGTCTTCGACGATCCGCTCGATGCGCGCCTTATTGTCGGCGGCGATCACGTTCGCGAAATCGTTCACGAACCCAACGGGCGCCGGCACCTGGAGCGACCCGATCTGCACCTGCAGTGCAATCGCGAGCGCCGCCAGCGCGAACTTGAGTTGCGGCACCGGTAGGATCGTCGTTAGGTGTACTGGTAGCTCGGCAGGGATCCTCGATCGCCGGGCCGCGAAGTGGCGCTCACGATTGAAAGCTAACCGGCTCGACGGATGAGCGGCGTCGGCGAACGGCGAACGGGGCGGCCCATCGGTCGCCCCGTTCGCTCATACTCGCTTGCCGGATCTCCCCCGTCACTTGGTGAAGTTGAACGGGAACGAGTACGTTCCGCCCCCCGCGTCGGAAGCGGGGAATCGCCACGATTCGATCTTGCTGCGAATGCAGCTCTCGGCCTCGGAGGCGCCAGCGCCGCCCCAGGTACGGTTGGTGATGTTGACACCGGTGACGTCACCGGCGCCGGTAAGTGAGATCGCCACCGTGACCGTGCCCGCCAGCGACGGATTCGCCTTCAGCCCGTACTCCTGATAGCAGAAGCGAAGCTGCGATTCGCGGCTGCGAACGAACTGGCCAAGCGCGTCGACGTCGCGCCTGTTGTTGTTGAGATTCTCGGCCTTGACCGGCGAGGGGGCCGACACACGCACACCGGCGCGCTGGATACCGCCGCCCGCACCCACACCACCAATTCCGCCCCCGCCCCCGCCACCCGTTCCCGTGCCGCCGCCAAATCCACCGCGCCCAGGTGTGCGGCCGCCCTCGCCGCCCTGACCGAGGCCAAGAACTGTCTTGCCACCCGTACCGCCACCGCCGCGTCCACCCTGCCCGCCGCCCGTGCCCCCGCTACCCGACGCCACCGCCACGCCATTAATGAGCGACGAGACGCTTCCCGTTAGCCCGCCCGTGCCCGATCCGCTCCCCGTGCCGAAGGCGTCCGAGATGGCTCCGTTGTTCGTTTGCTCAGTGCGAGATCCGGGGCGTCCCGGCTTGGGACTTCCCTTCTCCGGTCCTTTGCGTCCTGGCGGAGCCTTCGTTGGTCCCGGCGCCGGCACTGCCTCGGCAGCGCCCGCTTTGGGTACCACCGGGGGTGGCGGCGGTGTCGTCGCTACGGTCTGAGGCGGCGACAGCGTGATCACCACACCTTCATCGTTGACCGAGGGCGGAATCATTTTGTGCAGTCCGACCACGATCAGCCAAGCAATCGCGATAAGGATCGCGAACGCCCATGAATACAGGAGGACGCGTTGTTCGGGATCCGCCCACTCGAAGCGCAGGCGCTTGTCGAACCGGTCCACGTCGCGCGGCGGAGGCGAACCCGCCGGCGTCGCTGGTCGCAATGGAGTCGCCATGGTTACATCGTTACCGTCGTTGCCTGTCCACTTTCCGTCGCGCGCTGTACCTGCAGCGTGATCGTCCGGAATCCAGCGAGGCGGGCAGTTTGCAGCAGTCGCTGGAGAAGGTCGTAACGCATCGTCTTGTCGCCCTGAATCGCAAGCGGCGTCTTCACCGATTCGTCCTGGCCGGTACCGTTCGCGCTGCGAATGGAATCGGCCACGGCTTTGAGCGCCGCGTACAGCTGAGGCACCACGAGCGGCTGCTCGGGATAGTTGGAAGTCGCCGTCGCCGCGGCCGTCACCGACATCAATGGACGTCCGTTGAACAGGATCGCCGGCGGACGGCTCGCCACGCCTAACGTGAGCTCCTGGTGCGCCGGTGCTCCCACTTTGGCCAGCGGCAGCGAGACGCCGGTCACAATCGGCGCGAGATCACCGATGGTGGCCGCGGTGAGCGAAAAGAAGACGATCGCCACGAAGGTGTCGACCAGGGGAATCAGATTCAGCTGCACGAGGCGGAATTTCTGAAACTGCGATCGCCGTCGACCTTCTCGGATCGCGCGAATGCGCTCGCTCGGCATGATCAGCGCCCTCCGGTGTTGACCGTCGCGACTTGCATCGACCGCGCGGTACTGGTTAGCGAGATCTTCGGATACTTCGCGAGCTTCACGCGTTCGAGCACGTGCACGATATCGTCGTAAGCAACGTCGTCGTCGGGCACCACCATGACGGCGTCGTTGTCCGGGAACTGTGTCTTGACGGCTTGTAGCACTTCCTGCAGCGTGTCGAGCGACGCAATCGTTAGGCCGGCGATGTTCTGCGAAAACGGCGCTGCGCCACCATTCGAGTGTTGGACGACTATCCCACCTTGCTTGATCCCGACGGCGAGGATGAGCGTCGTGGTGTCCGGCTGGCTGGCGCTCGTTGTGGTCGGTGCGGTCACCACGACCGGCGGTAGCGCCAGATCGAATGCCGTGAGGTTCGTCATCACCGCGCCCGTGTACGTGAGGAGACTGAAGAACACGATCGAGGTGAGGATGTCGACCAACGGCACGAGGTTGATACGCCCGTGCGCGGTGAGCGGCTCCCGCTCCTGCTGGCGTGCCCGAAGCTTATGAAATCGCGAGGGCATGGATCCTTTCTGAGCTGAGGTCGGCGCCGCGTGTCACGGCCTAACGATGACCGAGGCGAACGTCGGGACGATCGATGAGCGCGTTCACGAGACGAACCGAGAACTCGTCGACTTGCTCGATGATCATTTCCGACTGACTTACCAGATACGCATGCGCAATCGAGAGCGGGATCGCCACGAGCAGGCCGAAGCCAGTCGCGTTCAGGGCGATCGCGATGCCCGCCGCGAGCTTTGCCGAACGTTCGGAGGCCGACGCCGAGGCGACCGACGCGAATGCCTCGCGCAAGCCGTAGATCGTTCCGAACAGACCGAACAACGTCGCGACGTTGGCGAGCATCGGCAGGTACTGCAGCCGGCGCGTCAGCTTCGGCATCACCGTGATTGCCGCCGCGTCGGCGACGCTCTGAAGATCGGCCTCGTCGCGGCTGCGACTGCGCAGAATCAGCAATCCCATGTCGGGCAACGCCGCCGTGGATTGCGCGCAGAGCTTGATCGCGTCGTCGATCTTCCCGGCACGCACGAGCGAGATCACGCGCTCGATGAATGCACGACCGTTGATCTTGGACTTGATCACGATCGTGTAGAACCGCTCGATGAAGATGGCGATCCCCGCCACACCAACGGCGAGGATGAAGTTCATGATCGGTCCGCCGTTCTTGTACCACTCAATGATCGTTGACATGTCGCCCTGTCTCCTCGCAGGCGTGTTGTGAGATCGCGTGTTCAGTGTATCCGTACTGCGCCGTTCGCGGCGCCGCGGTCATCCGTGTCGCGCGCGGCGCCGCACATCCTTCATCTGTGACGTCAGGCAGAAGACGTGCCCGGCGGCCGCCGCGTCGAGTCAGGCTTCGTCGGAGGTGGCCGTCGCGTCGAATCCGCTGGCGTGGTCGGCGTGCCCGGGGTCGTCGACGACGGCGTCGTGACTACTCCGCCTGGCGGACACCACCAGTGCGTCGCACACCAGCGCTGCTGCACCGTTGGGAGTTGGCTCGCCGGTATCTGAGTCGTCCCGCCCGGTCCCAACGCCATCGGTTGCGGCGGCAGGCGCGGCGGGAATAACGCCGACGAGTCCGCGGGAACACGCATCTTCACGCGGTGCGTTGGGCACCACCAATGCGTCGCGCACCATCCGTACTGCTTGCGCATGTACGCGTATTCGGCTCGCAGCGGTGTCAGCCCAGCCACCGCCGGCAGACGGAAGAGATCGGGCGTTCCGACGCTATCCGCCGCAAGCACCATCGAATCCGCGGGCGACACCATCCGCGTGGACATGACGGCGTAGCCTTCTTGAATCTCCGGCCAGAAGTCGTGATCGTAGAATCGCGGCACGAGCACTTGCCGGCTGTACGATGGCACTTCGCGCGGCCTAACGGTGACGACCTGCGGCGTCGGCACCGTTCCTCGAATCTCGATCGTCGCCTGCCGACGACGCGGAGTTCGTTGCGCCTGCGCCGTGGAGCTATCCGCGGCCATCGCGACCGCGAGTAGCACCGCGAGCGCACGATAAGTGGTCACGCGTCGGCCTCGTTGCATGCGCATCCCGCTGGTTCTCGTCGCCATCAGCGACCTCCCGTCACGACGCTCGGCGGCGTCGCGTCAACGTTCCCTTGCACTGCCTTCCGCGCGCGATCGATCCACGGACGCGCGCTCGCATCATTTCCGATTGCCGGCGTCGACTGCGCGCGCTGTACCAGCTCTTGCCACACTTGTCGCGCCGCCGAGTAGTACTGCTCCGCCTGCTGCGCCGCGCCTTGCTGTGCCGCTGTCCGCTCCGCGTCGGTGAGGCTGGATGGCAGCTGCACGTTCTTGAGGAAATTGCCGTACTCCCACTGCGCGAGGCCGACGTAATAGCTCGACGCCGCGAGGTACTGCGGGACGCCCGTCTTGATCGCTTGCGAGAAGTCGCTCGTGAGCTGGCGCAATAGCGTCTGCTTGTCGCGCGACGCGCGCGCCACGCCCGCCGCGTTGAGCTGGCTCTTGTAGCCGATGGTGAGCTTGAGCGGTTGATATTCCCCGAACGTCGCGACGCCTTGCTGGAACGCGCGGTCGGCTACGCGAGACGAGCACTCGGTCTGAAGCGCGTCCGACGCAGTCGAGCAGGCACTGCTCAGAGCTCGATTCGCCGCCGCGGTGTCGCCAGAAGTCTTGAGCTGTGCGATCTGCTGCTGGCGCGCATTCCCGGCGCGCTCGTCGCGCGGATAGCGTTGCGCGAAGACCGCGTATGCTCTGGCCGCCGCGGCCGGGTCTGGCGCTTCGGCGTACGTCACCGCCGCATTCCAGAGCGCGTCAGCCGCCCGCTCATCGCGCGGATAGGTGTTCGCGAACTGCTCGTAGGCGACCGCTGCCTCCTTCTTCTTGCCTAACGAATCGAGCATCACCGCGACGCGGACCATTGCGTCCGAGCGGCCGTTCCAGTTCGTGTTCTGCTGAATCAGTTGCTGATACGCCTGGACGGCTTCGTCACGCTTGCCGAGGTCGGCGAGCAACCGCGCGCGGAGCGTCTGATACTGCAACCGATACTTGTAATTCGGATACTGCTGCGACAGCTGCGCCGACAACTCGATGGCGCGTTCTCGCGCCTGACGAGACGCCGACTGGTCGTTGTGACTTCGCGCGACGCTGTCGGCGAGCATGTACGTCTCGATCGCGTTTCGAAGTGCGTCCGGAGCCTTGGCGTTCTGCGGGTTCGCCTTGGCGTACGCGACATACACCTGCTCGGCCGCCTCGCTGTACTGCCCGCGCTTGACGAGCGAGTCGGCGAAGCTGCCGGCCGCCGTCTCGCGGAGCACGCGAATCGAGTCCGCGAGTCGGGTCTGCCCGCTCGAGATGGCAACCGTCTGCGCCTGCTCCCACTGTGTCTGTGCCTGTGCGTACTGGCCGGAGCGGTACATCGCGTCGCCGACCAAGCGCTGCGCAGTGGGCGTGTATGGGTCGTTCGGATATGTCGCCGCGTACGTGCGGAAGGCCTGCTGCATCGCATCCCAACGCTTCGTTTCCGAAGCACGCCGTCCCTTCTCGATCAGCGCTTTCTTCGCGACGTCAGTCTGCGGGAAGGCAGCGACGAATCGATCGACAGCTAGGAAGAGCGAATCCTGCGCGGCGTGGTCGGTCTTGTTCCGCACGAGCGCTGAATCGAAGGAGATGATGGCGTTGCGCCCCGCTTCCTGGGCGAGCTCCTGATTACCGTTGCCGTACGTGTACGCAGCCTTTGCGAATTCCGATCCCGCGTGTGTGTAGTCGCCCGCGCCAAAGAGCGCCTCACCGAGATATCGATTCACCATCTGCGCGCTGTCGCTCTTTGGAAAATCGGTGAGATAGCGGCGATAGGTCTGCGCCGCATCGGCGAAGCCCGCGCGATTACCCGCCTGCGCCGAGGCGAGCAGATACTGACCACTTTCTCGTAAGGCAGCCTCGCGCAGCTTGGCCGCGGAGTCAGCGAGCTGCGGATTCGCCTGCGCCCAAGCACCCCCAGGCGCGAGGATCTCCGCGAGCCGCAGTCGCGCAGCCTGAGCCGAGTCGCGCTCGAGCAGCCGATTCTGATAGATGTCCGCTATTTCCCTGGTCGCCGTCAGTACGCTCGAATCAGTCGGTGATTGCGTCAGGACCATCTGGTACGCCTGAATCGCCTCGGGGAAGTTCCCCTGGTCCCGGAACGTCTGCGCAACACGCCGCATTAGAGGGAGCTGATATGGCGCGCCGCCACGACTCTGGAAGTATCGATTCGCTGCTTGCGCGCCGCCGACCTGCGTGAATGCGACCGCCATGTACTCGATCGCTTCACCGCGCAATCCAAGCCGCGACTGCTGTTCCTTCGTCAACTTGTCGTACGCGTCGACGAGCCGGCCGAACACATCGACCGCCTTCTGATACTCTGCCTGGTTCGCCTGGTTCGCCTGGTTGTAGTACGACCAGCCGAGCTTGTACAACGCGAGAAAGTAGATGTCGCCCGGCGGCTGGGTCGAGGCGACCGCTTGCTCGTACGCAGTCGCCGCGGACGCAAACCATGCGCGTCGGACATCGCCGCGTTGACGCGAGGCGAGCTCGAAGCGCGCGTCACCCAATCGGAAGAACGCCTCGCCGCGAAATCGCGAATTCGTCATCGCCGTGACGCGCTCGAACATTTTCGCCGCATCCGCCCATCGTTGCGTTGACGCGTACAGCGTTCCGAGCGTATAGCTCGCTGCGTCGATCTGTTCGAAGTTCGGGTAGCGCGTGACGAGCTCCTCGTATCGAGTTATCGCCGCCGAATAGTCAGGAGCGATCGGTGCGCCGTTCGGTGTCGCCGCTGCGGCTGCCGACGGGGCAGCCGGCGTCGGCCGAGCCGCGGCTCCGCTGTCCGGTCGCGCGGTGACGCCCGCCGCCCGCTGCGACTCGGCGAACACGGTGTCGGCCTGCCTTACGAGTAGCTCGCCGAGCTGCAGGAGCGCATTCGGCCGGAGCGGACTCGTGGGATAGCGCGCGAGAAAATCCTGGAGCCGATTTATCGCCGAATCGAGCGTTGCCGGCGGTGGGGCCGACGCTGGCGTCACGTTGGCGACGGTGACCGCCGGTGTTTGCGCCGCGAGCGGCGCCGGGACCGCCAGCGTCGCCGCGATGAACAGTCTGATGATCCGAGTCATCGTCTACTTCTGCATGGGAGGTGGACCGTTGCGCGGCGGCGCACCCTTGCTCGCCGCCACCCCGGTCGGTGCACTCGCGTTCGATGGCGTGCTGGCGGCACCGACGGTCGCGGGGCTCGTTAGGCCCGACGCGTCCTCGCTGCCGCTCGTCTTTTGCGTACCGGCTGGCCGTCCCTGATCGATCGCGTTGAAGAAGGCGGCGGTCGCCGAGCCGAACTCCGCCGCCTGCATGTCGTGCTGGAGCAGAGCAAGCAAGTCGGCCGCGCGTGCGGACAATTCCGTGCTGACCGCCGCGATTAACCCGGCCTCAGCGTCCACGCGGCGTTTCTGCGCTACCTCCCGCGCCGCGCGCAAGTGCGTCAGAGTAGCGCTCGTGTCGGTGAGCTGGCCGGTTTGGGCGGCCGCAAACAACTCGTCGGCGGCGTGAATCGCGTCGCGTGAGTCGGCGAGCTGTTGGCGTACCTGTGCGAGACGACTTCGCACGGAATCGCGCAGCAAGAACATCGGCAGCGCGCCGATCAACGAGTCGGTGCGCGCGGCGACGAGCGCTTCAACGTCGATGCCGGGCGGAATCAGGCCGTGCTGGCGAAGGCTGTCGGCGCGTACGGAGACCACGTACGCGGGGCCGCCCTGAACATTCCGCACTTGCGTTACCAGGGACGCGCGGAGGTGACTCTCTGTCGAGTCGATGCTCGTGAGCAACCCGCGGAGATGCGCGTCCGTCGTGTCGACGCGCGCCACCAGCTTCGACACGGTGTCTTCGCGTCCCTTCATCGCCTCCTGCAGTCCGCGAATCTGCATCAGGCGCAGCGTCGCATTACGAGTCGCGAGACGCAGCCGTTGCGACGTGATCGCGGCGTCCAGGTCCGCGGCCATCACCGCCTCTGACCGCTGCGCAAACTGCGTCGGCGCGGCATTCGCCGATGCTGGCGCGAACAACACGCGCTTCGGCAGACGTGCGCCCAGCGTGTCGTGGACCGTTGCGTAGATCTGCATCAGGTCATTCAACGAAACGATCCGCGCGACTTCCACCTGCGGAAGTGATGGCGTCGCGCCGGTCATGACCGACGCAAGCACCTGTGGATCGGCGCCGGCCGTCTCTTCGAGCGCAATCGTCTTACCCATTTCGGGATCGCTCGCGAAGAGCAGCCCAGCCGCGCGTGCGCGGACGAGCGATTGCGCAAGACTCAGCGTGGCGTCGTTCGATTTGACGTCGAGGCGCTGCGCCTCGGCCCGCCCGGAGTCCGCCACCATACGAAAGAGCTTCGCGGCGTTGTCGGTCTGTCCAAGCTGGAGGAGCGACTGCGCCGCCATCAGCCGCGCTTCGTCGCGCTGCGGGAGCATGGAATACTTGTCAGCAAAGGCGGCGAAGCTCTGCCCCGCACCCGCGATGTCCTTGCTCTTGTACTGCGCCCACGCTTTCGTCAGCAACGCGAGAGGCGCGAGTCCGCCGTTCGGCGTGACCGCGTTCGCGAACGTGATTGCGCGATCGTAGGCGTTCGTTTCGTACGCCAGTTGCGCCGCCGTGAGACGCACTTGATCAGCGAAACCGCCGTTCGCGGTTTGCGCGAGCGATTCGAGTCTGCTCAGCGCCGCCGCCGTACGCGTCGTGTCGGTGCGCAACGATGTCAGGATGTCCATGTACTCGGCGTACTGCGCGTACGGAGCGCCCGCCGACTTGGCCGCCGCGAACTTCGTCGCCGCACTCGAGTAGTTGCGGAGCTGATAGGCGGCAAGGCCGCCGACGAGCGCCGCAAGGCCGCGCGCTTGATCGGCTGATGGACCCTGTACCAGATCGGCGACGCGCGCGAGATCTCCCGTTCGATAAGCGCTCAGGAGAAGTTGCGAATGCAGGAGTGGCGCATAACGAGCCGGTCCCGTGCTCAGCACGGATTGCGCGTTCGCGCGGAACGCGCTGTCCATTCCTAACCGGTACTGGGCCTGCGCAAGGAGAAACAGCACATCGCCGCGACCGCGCAACGTCTCCGCGCCCGATGCCGATGGGGCAGTGGTCGGCGGTTGCGACGCCAGCCACTGCAGCCGCTGTAACGCCGACACCGTTCGATTCGCGAGCAAATCATTCAATGCGACGCGAACCTCCGCCTCGAGCGCCCGCGCCGGATCGATCGGCGGCAGGAGCGAGGTGTCGGCCATCGTCAGCATTGCCTTCGTCGTCGTCGGGCGTTGCTGCGCTGCCAGCGGCAACGAGACGAACACGAGAGCAGCGAGGCTCAATCCTCTGGTCATCAAGACCTCCCCATCCCCTCGCCGTCCATCAGAACGGGTTTGTAGTCCGGCTCGCCCAAGAGGTCTGCACCAATTTCCCCTCCTGAATGGCGAACTGTACGTAGGTGACCGCATCTCCCAGCGCGCTCACACGCGTCACGAGTTGCTGCGGTTGTCCATTCACTGTTGCCGTCAACACGATTGTGTGTGGAGTCGGCAGTACGGCGCCGCGAAACAACTCATCCGCGGCGCCAACGCGAAACGCGGTTCGCGTCGTATCCGAAATCGCCATCATCACTGTGTTCGCGCCGTCGATCGAGAGCGATAGGCCGGTAACGCGTGACGCGGCGATGGAGTCCGCCGCGAAGAGCACCGAGAGCATCGTGCTCGGTTGCTTGCGCAGCGCTTCGGCCGCCAACGTGAGCTGACCATGCGTCGCACCAACCAACTGCTCGCTCACGTACAACTGATCGCTCAGGTTGCGCAGCGCTTCTTGTTGCAGCGCGACCTGCGAGTTCGTGATCAGCAAGACGCGAGCGATGTTCGCGCGTCGCTGCGATTCCTCGAAGACGAGCTGCTCGAGCGGCGTGCCCGTGGGAGCAGCGGCTGTCATTCGCTTGGTGGTGTCGGAGACGACCGGCCGCTGGGCACGCGTCGTGTCCTGTGCGCGGAGTACTGGAACCATCCCCAGCGCTAACAGCGCTAACAGCGCTTCTCGCTTCATGCCGCTCTTCTCTCTGTGGCTCGGGTTCGTGCGACTCGCGAGATCGCCGCGCCATCGCGGGCAGTTATGCGAGATTTGCGATGCACTCCCCACCTCGCCACTCGTCTCCGCCCGGCACTGTCGCGTTGCCTCGTGCTGCAGCCGTCGCGGCGGCCGCACGCCGGATCTGCGTAGAGCACGTTTTGTGCCTCCTACCGTTCGCGACCACGTGCCTATCGCGAACGATCAACGACCGCAAAAAGCGCGACCGGCCTCGCGGCGCACCGATCACTCAAATCCGTTGCCCGGCGCTTCTTGCGAGACCAATCGTCGCTTCATCGAAGCGCTTGTTTCCAGTTACCTTTCTCAGCCAACCGTACTTCGGCTGCTGGCGGCGCGGTCGAACAATCTTCGATTACAGCCGCCCCGACCGTTTCGAACACCTCTTTCACATACACTCATGGTCCCGCCGATCAGAGTACTGGCAGCTTTTTCGCTTGCCGGCATCGTTGGTTGCCGAGGCGCTGACGCAGCTCGTCGGGAGTCCACGAGCTCAACGGCAAGCACGTCTGCCACGCCCGCCGCGACGCCAGCCGCGGCGCTGTCGCCGGGTAGACTCACCGACTCTGTCAGCCAGCATGCCGATAGCGGCCGAATTCGCGGCAATCCGCAGGCAGCCCTATGGATTGTCGAAGCGAGCGACTTTCAGTGCCCGTTCTGCAAGATGTGGCACGACTCGACGTATGGTCCGCTCGTGCGCGACTATGTGCAAACCGGCCGCGTGCGGCTTGCCTATCTGAATTATCCGCTGAGCCAGCATCAGAATTCGATGCCCGCTGCCGAGGCCGCAATGTGTGCCTCCGTCCAAAACAGGTTCTGGCCGATGCACGACGCACTGTTTTCGTCTCAGGAGAGCTGGGAGACGCTTCCCAATGCGATGGCGAAATTCGATTCGATCGCTGCGCGCATCGGCGTCGCGATTCCCGCGTGGCGCGACTGCGTCGCGCGTCACCTCACGCGCCCGCTCATCGAGGCGGACTACGCGCGCAGCCAGAGCGCCGGCGTCAAGTCAACGCCGACGTTCTTCATCGGCGATCAGCAGCTGGCCGGATTCCAGCCTTATCCGTTCTTCCGCCAAGTGCTCGAAGCGCAGCTCGCGAAAAAGGGCGCTTCGCGCTGAACGATTCTCTCGCCTAACGCGAGCCGCGAGCCGAGCGTGCACGCCGCTCTCCGACTCGGCTACGAAGGCACCGCGCGCCTCGCGCGCGCGAGCGCCTCGCTCGCCGGCATGCTACCCTCGCTCGACGCGAAACTCCTCCGCACGCTTCGCGCACGAAAGGGCATTCGCGCCCGTTATCGAGACTGGGCGGCCGCCCATCGCGACCGCTCCCGCCCGCTACTCTGGATGCACGCACCGTCCGTTGGCGAAGGACTACAAGCTCGGCCCGTGCTCGAGCTCATGCGGCGCCGCCATCCTGACGTCCAGCTCGCATACACACACTTTTCGCCGAGCGCGGAAGCATTCGCGCGAACGCTCGACGTCGACTTCCGGGAATATCTGCCCTTCGACGCCGACGCCGACATGGCCGCCGCGCTCGACGCACTTCGACCGACGGCAATCGTGTACTGCAAGCTCGACGTCTGGCCGACGCTGAGCGCGCTCGCGCATGAGCGAGCGCTCCCTCTCGGCCTCGTCAGTGCAACGCTCGCGCCGAGCTCGTCGCGTCGATCGCGTCTCGCAACGGCGCTGCTCGGTGACGCATACCGCGCGCTCGATGCCGTCGGGGCGATCGATGACGCCGACGCCGCTCGCCTCATCGAGCTCGGCGTTCGACCAGCTGTGATCTCCGTAACCGGCGACACTCGGTACGATCAGGTCTGGGAGCGGGCACAGCGCGCGGATCGCAAGTCGCGGATGCTCGTGCAGCTCTCGTCTTCACGCCCGACACTAGTCGCCGGCTCGACGTGGCCCGCGGATGAGCGTGTGTTGCTCCCCGCCTTCGTTGAAGCGCGACGCCACGCACCGATGGTCCGTCTCGTGATCGCACCGCATGAGCCGACCTTCGGTCACATCACGCCGATCGAAGCGTGGAGCCGGAACGAAGGGTTGCAACTCGCTCGACTCGATGCGGCGAACGCGTCGACCGACGTCATTCTCGTCGACCGAGTCGGAGTGCTCGGTGATCTTTATGCGCTGGCTGACGTCGCGTTCGTTGGGGGTGGATTCCACGACGCGGGTTTGCACTCCGTGCTCGAGCCGGCGGCGTTCGGCGCACCGGTGCTCTTCGGCCCGCGCTATCAAGGAAGCCGCGACGCGCAGCTACTCGTGATGCGCGGAGGCGGAGGCTCCGTCGCTGACATCGCCAGCCTTGCCGCGGCGATCACGCGCTGGCTCGACCCGTCGCAGCGCGCGGCAGCAGGTGCGCGCGCGAAGGCTCTGGTCCACGACGGCCTCGGCGCCGCTGAGCGCTCGCTGAAGGTGGTCGAATCGTTGCTCGGCGGGAGCGCCGCCACCACCTAACGACGAACCGTCGCCATCGAGGCGACCGGTGCATGCGACGGCCGATGCAGGAAGAATCCCTGCACGAGATGCACGCCCAGCTCCTTCACCGCCTTGAACTCCTCCGCGCGCTCGACGCCTTCGGCGATCACCATTGCGCCATGGTCGTTGGCGAACTTGACCATCGTCTCGACGAGATTCTGTTTGATGAAGTTGGTCTCGATGCCGTTGATCAGCGAAATGTCGAGCTTGATGTAGTTCGGCTCGAGATTCGCGATCGAGCCGAGGCCTGCATAGCCGCTTCCCGCATCGTCGACCGCGAAACGGAATCCCACCTCGCGAAATGCGCGTAAGCGTTCGCGAAACTTTGGATAATCCTTGATTGCCGTACGCTCGGTGATCTCGATGACGACCCGCTCCGGATACTTGACCTCGTTCTCGTTGAATACCGGATCGCTGAAGTCGTGCGGATCGACGTTGAGAAACAACAGCTCGCCCGGCTGCAGATGCGTGTCCATCCCCTCGATCGCGCGGCTGCGACACAGGCGGCTCAATTCCCACACGAGATCCGCTTCCGCAGCCACGTCGAACATCACTTCCGGCGAGCGAAGGCTCCGCATCACGCCTCGCGCAAGCGCTTCGTAGCCATAGATCTCTTGCGTCTCGGTGATGACGATTGGATGGTAGTCGATGTAGACGCCGCGCTCGCGAATGCTGGCCCGCAGGTCGGCGACACGCCGCGCGCGGTCGCGCTCCTCGATGCTTCGCGCCGCCCTTGCCGCCTCGCGAATGCCACGGTAGATCAGGCGCTCGAGGCGAACCTTCGGGTTGTAGTACACATGTGAGCGGCCGACGTAGATGTCGAACAACGCGGCAATGTCATCGCCGTGCTGTGCCTCGATGCGGCCGGCAACATGCCGCTGCAGGCGCGCCACCATGTCCGTGATCTCGTTGTCCGTCGCCGCGGCAACGCCGGTGGCCGGAACATGGAAGAAGATGAAATCATCGTCGTTCGTGAAGCTCACCATCAAGCGCGAGTTTCCCGGACCCGACGTGTCGTCAAGAAACTCCCGAACTGCCGCAGACGTGGTCTCGAGCACCGCGTCCAGCTTCTCCCAACCATAAATCTCCTCGATCTTCGAGTAACGCACGAAGTTGAGGTACAACACCACGAGCTCACCGCGCTCCTTGAAGAGGGCACGCGACCGCTCGATCATCACCGGCAGTGTCGGGAGTCCGGTCATCGCGTCGTGGAGCATCTCCTCATACTCCACGCGCTCGACGCGGTCGCTCATCGCGACTCCATTCGCCGTACCGCGACTCACCGCCGAGCGAATGCGCGCCGCAATCTCCTCTGGGGTCGCGGGAATGCGATACCACTCTTCGGCACGCAGCTCTACGGCGCGCCGGCGCGCGGTCTCGTCGCCGCACGCGACAACGACCGGAATGCCCGCGCCGTGCGCGCGCTCCGTTGCGAGGCGCAGGATCGTGGGATCGGTCGTCACGATCAAAAGCGCGCGAACGCCCGCATTGCCGATCGCCTCGCTCAATTGCGACGCATCGACTCGCTGCGGGCTCCATGATTCCAGTTGTCCGACGGCGGCGACAATGGCAGGATCGTCGCCGTCGGTGAGGAGGATGAAATCGCTCATTCCACCTCTGCCGCGATCTTACGACGCCATTGCACTACGCATTGCCAGGTTTCGCTGTACCGTCGTCGCAAGTGTCGGCAGATCGAATGGCTTTTCGACGTAGTCGTCCGCGCCCAGCTGCAAAGCTTCGCGCTTGTCCTCCCACTCGCCGAGCGCTGTGACCATCACAATCCGAACGCTCTTTCCCAGCGTCGGATGCTGCTTCATGATGCGGCACACTTCCCAACCATCCCGGCCTGGCATCATCACGTCCAGAAGCACCAGAGCCGGCCTCACCGTTTCGAACAGCGCCAACGCCTCGTCGCCATCGTGGGCAACCGTAATGGGATATCCGCGAATCTCGAGGTACTGACGGATGATCTCAGCGTTGTCGTGATTATCGTCGACCACCAATATCGGTGGCAAGTCAGTGTCCTGCATTTCCTTCGCGAGTCGAGGGGCTTCCGCGGCGCGCGTGCGGGCGCCCGCAAGCTCCCCAAAGGGCAAGATACAAGCCATCTACGGCTTTCCGCCGCACCCGTGGACTCGGTGAGCGGACCGCTGTGTCCGATTCCCCCCCGCGCCGATCCCGGGAAGCCGCCTCAGGGGCCTCACACAACCATAGAAGAAGGGGGAAGAAGTAGCCTGCAATCGCGTCACCCACCACCCTCTTCCGAGAGCAGCGTCTCTAAAGAAATGACCGTGTGCGATGCCACACGACTGTTCTGCCGAAAGAGTCCGACGGCGCCGCATCACGACGTTACAGCCCTTGGGGCGATCGGGCTGCGACGCGCGGCTAACTGCCTCACGCCTAACTGCCCAACTAGGCCTGCCATACGCGATCTTTCGCATCCGCGGCCCCGCTGCTAGTTTGGCCCCGCCCAAGTGGCCTTGGCATGTGACCGAAGGGCCCGGGTAGGATGTTAGTAGATACTGCTCCCTCTTCGGCGGCACCGCGTTAGGGCTAGACGCGCTGTCCGTTGGCGGTATGCGCGACCCCTTTTAGGAGAACAGCATGAGCTCTCTTAGGCGGCACCACCGATGGTGCCTCGCAGGAATGGCGCTGTTTCTGGCACTCCCGAGCATCGCTCGCTCGCAGCAGCCAGTGACCGTGAGCGGTCG
>DATEHJ010000453.1:0-4596 GCA_035279645.1 Gemmatimonadaceae bacterium | reverse complement strand
CGCCTGCAAGGAAAGTACGACTCCTTCGACAACGGTGCGGGCGTCACGTTCCATCCCGGCGCGAACGGCTACACGACGGTCGCCAGCGATCGACTCGCGTTCGTCGCATCGCAAAGCGGCTACATCGAAATCGTCGACATCGCGTACTTCCTCAATCGCGGCAAGCTCACGTTGAAGGGCAATCTGTATGGGCCTCTCCGCGCGAGCCGGCCGTTCCCCGGAGATCCACCAGGAACCCTATTGAAATTGTTCGGACTGACGAACGCGGGACTGGTCGTCATCGATCTCACCGCGGCGGACATCAGGCCTGGGCCGTAGTCGGGCTTTCATCAGGACAGAGGGAAACCCCACGCAGAGGTCGATCTGCGTGGGGTTTTCCCTTTTCTAGAGGTTAGACTCGTCGCGCCTGGAGAGCCCAAATTCTTCGGACGCGAATTGCGCCAATCTGATCGAAGTACTTGTAAATTTTCTCAATGGAGTCGAGACCTAACGATAAACTTGGGCGCGAGCCAAACTGCTTCCCACCATTGCTGCCTGGATGTGCAAGGTTGGATTCGCCCATCATTCGCGCGATTCGCGTCCAGAGAACTTGGGCTCTCCAGGGCGCGACATGGGATGTGGGGTGTTCTAAGGGCGGGACAACAGCAGAATGTTTTGACGTAGCCTCCAGACTCGCTATAGTCACCCAGCGCGTTCACATCCGCTGGGCAACGATCCGATAATTTCGTACATGCTTCGCTTCACCACGGCAGGCGAATCCCACGGCCCGGCCCTCGTCAGCATTCTCGAAGGGATGCCGGCTGGGCTCCCCTTGCTCGCGGAGCAGGTCAACGTCGAGCTCGCGCGCCGGCAGCAGGGCTACGGACGCGGGCGACGCATGCAGATCGAGAAGGACGCCGTCGAGTTCCTGTCGGGTGTTCGCGCTGGTGAAACCATTGGCTCACCGATCGCGATGCTGATCCACAATCGCGACTGGAAAAACTGGCAAGAGATAATGGATGCTGCAGCAACCGAGGAGGAAGCTGCCGCACGCGCAACGCCCAACGCCCAACGCTCCACGCCACGCAAGCGCGCCGTCACGCGCGTCCGACCGGGGCACGCCGATCTTTCAGGTATGCTAAAGTACGATCGAGACGACGCGCGAGACATTCTCGAGCGCGCGTCGGCTCGCGAAACGACGGCGCGCGTCGCCGCGGCGGCGATTTGCAAACGACTGCTCGCGGAATTCGGGGTGTCGATTGCGAGTCATGTCATTCACCTTGGCGGAATCGACGCGAAGGCCCCGGACGTTTTTCCTGCAGACATCAACGCCGTTGCCGATGCTTCACCGCTGCGCACTCTCGATCCCATCGCCGAGCAGGCTATGGTGGCGAAGATCGATGCAACGAAGCGCGAGGGGAACACGCTGGGCGGAATCTGCGAAGTGATCTGCGATGGGCTCCCCGTGGGGCTGGGGTCGCACGTCTCGTGGGACCGTAAGCTGGACGGACGTCTCGCCGGCGCCCTCATGTCGATTCCAGCGGTGAAGGCCGTGGAGATCGGCATCGGCTTCGAGAGCTCGCGTCGCACCGGCGCCGAGGTGCACGATGAGATCGATCCGCAGCCAAACCGGCCGCTCGCGGGGAACGTACGGCGACGCAGCAACCGCGCGGGTGGCCTCGAGGGCGGTATCACGAATGGGGAGCCGCTCGTCTTACATGTAGGGATGAAGCCGATTTCGACGCTCATGCGACCTCTGGCAACGGTCGACGTGAGCACTGGGCAGCAAGCCGCCGCGGTCGCCGAGCGAAGCGATGTTACTGCCGTACCTGCCATGGGCGTGATCGCGGAGGGGATGGCGGCGCTAGTGCTCGCCGATGCATTTCTCGAGAAGTTCGGCGGCGACTCCCTTGAGGAGACCAGGCGGAATTATGACGGCTACGTTTCGTACCTCGAATCCCGTATCGGCGGCTGACCCCCGTCGACCGCATTTGGTCTTGGTCGGATTGCCGGGTGCGGGCAAGTCCACCGTCGGAAGCGCAGTAGCGGAACGCCTCGCACGAACCTTTCTCGACTTCGATCACGAGATCGAGCGTCGCGAGGGGAAGACCATCGCCGAGATCTTCGGTGAGAAGGGCGAGGGACACTTCCGCGAGTTGGAGCGCGTTCTCACCGAGGAGTTGAGCCAGATGGGCAACATGGTGCTGGCTCCAGGTGGCGGTTGGGTTGCTAACTCCGCGGTCGTGGGGCTGCTGCGCCCTCCAGCCCGTCTGATCTACCTTCGCATTCGGCCGGAGACCGCCCTCAAGCGTCTCGGGTCCGAGCGAAGCTCGCGGCCGCTGCTGATGCGCCCGGACCCCCTCGGCGAGCTCCGCCGCCTGCTCACGGCGCGGAAGGCCGCATACGAGGCCGCCGACCACGTCATTGAGTCGGAACTTCTTAGCGTCGAAGAGGTTATCAACAGAGTTTCTGCTCTCGCGCTGGGTACGCGCTGAGCCCCCGCTGGCGGGCATTGCGCGCGAGAATGACTACTGCCGGAGTATTTTGGGCGTGGTCCTCTTGTCGCGAGCGTCTATGTTTCCCTGGCTTTTGGGCCAATAACGCTTTCGTCCTTTGAATTTTAGAGTCCTCGGTCCACACGAACGCGGCCGCTTCGCACCGGAGGCGTGGGGCCATCTTCTCGCATTAAATGGTAGTGGCGCACTGAGCGCCGCGGATCTCGAGCACATCATCGAGCGTGCGCTGGCCCAGATCGACGGTCGCATCGCACTCGATGATTTGCGTTCTCTCATGGAAGGCGCCGGCTACGAGGATCACACGGCGGGAGGCGACAACCAGACCGTTCATTAGTAAAGCATCACTTCTGACATACGACCAAAGGCTGCCCAGAATGGCTGCACGGAAATCCGGCACCAAAACCCGTACCTCGGCTCGCAAGGCGACCGGCTCGGCATCTCGGAAGAGAGCCAGCGGCCGGCACGTCGCGACCGACGTACAAGATGACGAGCTTTCGCCAGCGCCGGCTGGATCACAATCGCTCGTCATCGTCGAATCGCCTGCGAAGGCGAAGACCATCGGTAAGTATCTCGGCCGCGGGTATCGCGTTCGCGCGACCGTCGGTCACATCATGGACCTGCCGGAGAAAAAGCTCGGCATCGACATCGAGAAAGGATTCGAGCCGGACCTGATACCGATTCCCGGCAAGGAAAAAACAATCGCCGAGTTGAAGAGCGCGGCGAGGGACTCGCGCGAAGTCTTCATCGCGACCGACCCCGATCGCGAGGGCGAAGCGATTGCCGCGCATGTCGCGCTCCAGATCAAGCCGAAGCGCGGCGCGGTCAGCGTGCCGATCAAGCGTGTGCTCTTTCACGAGATCACGCGTGACGCCGTGCGCACCGCCATCGAGCAAGCCGGCTCGATCGACGAGAAGAAAGTCGAAGCACAGCAGGCGAGACGTGTGCTCGATCGGCTTGTCGGCTACAAGGCGAGCCCCGTTCTATGGAAGACGGTCAAGAAGGGGCTTTCCGCTGGCCGCGTACAAACAGTCGCGCTTCGGCTGATCGTCGAGCGTGAGCGTGAGATTCGCGCGTTCAAGCCAGTCGAGTACTGGACCGTCGAGGCGCTACTCGAGAAGGACAAACAGCAGTTCACCGCGAAGCTGCATCACATCGACGGGAAGAAGGCCGAGATTCACAACAAGGCCGAGGCCGATCGCATTCTCGCCGATCTGAAAGGCAAGAAGTCGTTCACGGTCACGGATGTGAAGCGGCGCGAGCGCCGCAAAAACCCGGCGGCGCCCTTCACGACGTCGACGTTACAGCAGGAAGCGGCAAAAAAGCTCTCCTTCGGCTCCAAGCGCACGATGCGCGTGGCTCAGGATCTTTACGAGGGAGTCGAGGTCGGCGACGAAGGCGCGGTCGGTCTCATCACTTATATGAGAACGGACTCGACGCGTGTCGCCGAGATCGCCGCGAGCCAGGCCCGCGACTATTTGCGCACGCTGTTCGGCAATGAGTTTCTCGCCGCGGGTCCCCAACTCTACGGAAAGAACAAGGGGAATGCACAGGACGCACACGAGAGCATTCGGCCCACCGAACCGTCACGTCGACCGGAGCTCATCAAGCGGTATCTCACACCCGATCAGTTCAAACTTTATCAACTGATCTGGCAGCGCTTCATGTCGTCGCAGATGGCGCCCGCGGTATTCGATACGACGACGGTCGACTTCGACATTCCCGCGGCGAGCCAGCCCGACATTGGCCGGCGCAGCTACTTGTTCCGCGCGACGGGCTCGATCGTGAAGTTCCAGGGCTATCTCGTGCTCTATCGCGAGGCACACGAAGAGGGCGAGCACAAAACCCTCGAGGACGAGCAAGCGCTTCCCGTCGTCGCTATCGGCGAGAACGTCCCGTGCAAGGGCATTACGCCGACGCAGCATTTCACCGAGCCCCCGCCTCGGTTCTCGGAGGCGAGCCTGGTGAAGGAGCTCGAGCGGCTCGGCATCGGCCGCCCGTCGACCTACGCGTCGATCATCTCGGTGCTGGCCGACCGCCGCTATGTCGAGTTGCAGCAGCGGCGCTTCTTCCCTACGGAGCTCGGCGAGACCGTGGAGAAGGT
>DATEHJ010000452.1:0-2834 GCA_035279645.1 Gemmatimonadaceae bacterium | reverse complement strand
CACGATGTCGGGGACCTGTACTCCGTCACCGCCGACCAGTTGCTGGAGCTGGAAGGATTCGCGGAGAAGAGCGCGCAGCAGCTCGTGGCCGCCATCGAGGCGTCGAAGTCGCAGCCGCTTTCCCGTTTGCTCTTCGGCCTCGGTATCCGGCACGTGGGCGCTACGGCGGCGGAACTGCTAGCGCGGCACTTCGGCGACCTCCCGGCGATCTCCGAGGCATCGGTCGATGACATCCTCGCTATTCGTGGAGTTGGCGAGACGATCGCGCTCGCCGTGACGGCGTTCTTCGCCGACACTTCGGCGCGCCGTCTCGTGAAGAAGCTCGCCGCCACTGGCGTCAATTTCACCGAGGCAAAGCAGGTCGTCGCGGGCAGTGCCTTCAAAGGGATGACGATCGTCATCACTGGAACTCTGCCGACGCTATCGCGGACGGCAGCGACAGAATTGATTGAGGCGCAGGGAGGCCGCGTCACGAGCGGCGTCTCGAAGTCGACGGATTTTGTCGTCGTCGGCGAGGATGCGGGGAGCAAGTTGGAGAAAGCGCGCGCGCTCGGCGTCGAGACGATCGATGAGGCGGAGCTCGTGCGACGCGCCGGCACCAGAGCGGAGGGCGAGGCTAGCTGATGGCACACTCGATCGACCTATCGGCGAGCGCGATGGTGGGACTGACGCGCGAGTCCCTCGTTTCGCTTTGCACGTCGCTACTCCGCGAGAATGGATCGCAGGCCGCGATGCAATTGCAGAACGCGGGCTTCGCCGGCGGCGCGACATTGTTCGACGCATTCTCGCACTGGCTCATGGCGCGAGGCTACGGAGCGCCGGAGTCCCAGCCGGCGTCGATGTTCGGCCAACGCGCGACGCAGTTCTTCGGTGAGCTCGGATGGGGCTCGCTCGACCTCGGTACCGTCGGGGAGGCTGTCGCGACGGTCGACAGCACAGACTGGGCGGAAGCTGATCCGTCGTCCGGGCTCGAGTTTCCAGGATGCTATCTGACGACGGGCTTGTTCGCCGACTTCTTCGGCCGCCTAGCGGGAAGTCCGCTCGCGGTAATGGAAGTCGAGTGTCGCTCGATGGGCGCTGAGCGCTGCCGTTTTCTCATCGCAAGTGCAGAAGTAATGCAGCACGTGTACGACGCGATGGGAAATGGGTTGGGCTATGACGAAGCCGTAGCTGGAGCGGAGCATGGGGCGTGACGCGTTGTGCGTCGGGCGACCGCCGAGATCACGCTTACCGCACAACGCTCAACGCTCAACGCTCACCGCTCAACGCACAACGCGTCACGCTCCCAGCACTCCCGTGTACAACGGATTTGTCACGAGCTCTCCATCGATGAGGATCTCGCGATCCCACGGCAGCACTATGGTGCTCTCGGTTGCGATGGAGTAGAAGTCGGGCTCGTACGAGCCGGTCTTGAAGCCGACGGCGGTGCGGACGGCGGCGGCATCCGCGGCGGTGATCGCGTTGACGGCGAGCCGCAGTGTGTCGCCGCTGTCGCAGGTCTCGTCGACGATGAGCACCCTCTTATTGCGGACACCCGGCGGGGCCGTGCCTAGCACCGCGGGAATGTCGCGCGGGGCGTCGGCTCCGTATCGGCGACTCACGACGATTGAGTGAAACTCGCGATCGAGAATGGCCGCGATGACGGCGCCCGGGATCACGCCAGCGGTTGCCACGCCGACGACGATCTCTGGGTCGTACGCGCGTGAGACCTTCAGGGCGAGGGCGCGCGAGAGCTCGCCAAAAAGCGGCCACTCGACGTTGAAGACACCCTTGGAGTGTTCGACGGTAGTTCGGCGGGGGGTCATGACGGAGGGTCGGTTGTCGGTGGTTCGTTGTCGGTGCTAGGTGCTGGGGGTGCCAGGTGCTAGGAACACCGACCACCGGCCACCGCTCACGGTGCAAAGCTAGCCCTGACCGCAATCCGTGCATAGCTTTGCCGCCTGGGCCGCGTCGCGCCCCGCCCGATCGCGACAACCGCTTCCTGCCCTTCCGACTAAATCATGTCCTGGTGGAGCCGCCTCGTAGGCGGCAAGTCGCAAAGCGGTGTCAAGCCGCAACGCCTCGATTACTTGAGCGAGGCGCTCGCATTGGAGCGGCAGGGTGACTTCGATGCGGCACTGACGTCGTATCGTTTGGCGCTCCGAGACCGTCCGAACGATCCGAAGATCTTGCAGAACATGGCAATCGCGTTTTCGAAGACCGGTCGTTTGGACGACGCGATCCGCTGTTACCGTCGTTCGCTGGAAATTGCGCCACAGTTGTCGGGATCACATTACGGGCTCGCCTTTCTTTTACTCAAACGCAGCGACCGCCAGGGCGCGGAGAAGCACCTCGAAGCATTTCTCGCGAAACCGCCATCCAGCCCCGAAGCGGAGCGGTGGGTACGGCATGCGGAAATGAAGCTCGAGGAGTTGCGTACGGGTACCGATACCATCTCCGAGGAACCAGAGCCGTAACGTGGGGCGTGTGCTCGCGATTGTCAGCCAAAAGGGAGGGGTGGGCAAAACGACGACGGCGATCAATCTCGCTGTCGCGATGGCTCGCCGCGGCGTGAAGACGCTCCTCGTCGACGTCGACCCGCAGGGATCGGTTCGCTATGGTCTTGGCATGCTCGCGCCGCATTACGCGCTCTGCGTTTCCGACTATCTCAGCGGCTCAACGGAGATGCAGGACATCATTCGCGCGACGACAATGCCGTGGCTGCGCGTCGCGCTCGCGGGAACGATCGCCGACGGCGGGACGCACGAGGACTATCACGTACGCTTTGCGACATCGCCTCGCTTCGAGGAGCTTCTCACGAGGGCACAGGAGCGTGGGTATGTCGTGGTGATCGA
>DATEHJ010000451.1:0-3488 GCA_035279645.1 Gemmatimonadaceae bacterium | reverse complement strand
TATGGCGCGTATCGCAACGATCCGTCGGCGAATCCCGGCCTGCCTGTCGGTGCGGCGGCGCCGGCGCCGTACGTGAACCTCGTCGATCCGGGCTTTCGCACGCCGAGCATATGGAAGGCCAGCGCATCCTATCGGCGCAGCCTCGGCGATCGCCTAACGCTCACCGGAACGTTGCTCTACACGCGCACGACGGACGACTACATGTACACCGACCGCAACCTGCGCGCGACGCCGGCATTCACGCTCAGCAACGAAGAGAATCGCGCCGTCTTCGTGCCGGCGACGACGATCGACGCGCAGGGGCGAACGCTCAACGCCAACGCGTTGGCTTCGTCGCAGCTCGGCCGTGTGCTGGAGTTGACGAACACCGGCGACGGGACACAGTATGCCGAGATCCTCGAAGGCACGGCGTTGTTGCCGCGCGGTATCGCGCTGACAGGCTCCTACACGCATAACAACGCGAACGACAACACGACCTTCGGCTGTTGTCTCGCGCGAACCTCGACGACGTTCACCGCGATCAAGAGCGATCCGCGCGACCTCTCCGGATCGTGGGGGCCATCGGACACCGATTTCCGTCACAAGTTCGTGGTCGCCGGATCGATCCCGCTCGGTTGGGGCGTGTTGCTGGGTGGCCGCTACGTGGGCACGAACGGGCGAACGTTCTCGGCGATCGTGAACGGCGACATCAATGGCGACGAGGCGACGAGCAACGACCTCGCCTTCGTCTTCGATCCGGACGATCCCACGACGCCGCCAGCGGTCGCGGCATCGATGCGGAAGGTGCTCGACAACCCGCGCAACGTCGCGCGCGACTATCTGCGCGCCAATCTCGGACACATCGCGTCGCGCAACGGCGCCTTCGCGCCCTGGACCGAGCGCATCGACGCCCGGCTCGCCAAGACGATCCACACGCTGCGCGGGCAGTCCGCCGAGATCGGCCTCGACGTGTTCAACGTTGCGAACTTGATAAACCATAATTGGGGCGCCGAGTATGACCTGCCCATCGGCATCTCTAACCAGAATCCGGTGGTGCAGCGGATTCCGCTGCTCAATGTTGTTGGTTTCAACCAGACGACGCATCAGTACTTATACACGGTGAACGAAAACTTCGGTGTCCTGCAGAAGACCGGTAACCCGTACCAGATCCAACTGGCCGTCCGGTACGGCTTCTGAGCTCCCGAACCCGCACGGAGGAGTCGATGAAAATCAGCGCGCGCAATCAGCTCCGCGGCACGGTGGAATCCGTTACGATGGGCGCCGTCATGGCGGAAGTGGTCGTGAAGCTCGCGAGCGGTGAGCGCATCGTTTCGGCGATCACGGCGGAGTCGGCGAAGAACCTCGGCCTCGCGTCGGGCAAGCCGGTCACGGCCATCATAAAATCCACCGAGGTCATTCTCGGCGTGGACGACCGATGAGAGGCGGGCGACGCGCAGCCTAACATCCAGCTGATCGGCCCCGCCGGCCAGCAGCGCACGCTCTCGGCGACGGAGCTGCGCGCGTTCCCGTCGACCGAAGTCGAAGTTTCGAGTCACAATGTGCACGGAAAGTATCGCGGCGTTCCGGTCGGCGATCTCTTGCGGCTTGTCGGTCGCCCCGCCGGCGATTCGCTGCGCGGCCCCGCGCGCAGGCTGTCGTCGTCGAAGCCTCGGACGGCTACCGCGTCGTCTTCGCGCCAGCGGAGCTCGACGCCGGCTTCACGGACAAAGTCGTCATCCTGGCGTACGATAAGGATGGGAAGCCGCTCGATCAGGCGGAGGGGCCATTCCGTTTGATCGCGGTTGGGGAACAACGTCCAGCGCGCTGGGTGCGTGGCGTCGTGAGGATTCCACTGCGGCCGGTGACGGACTGAGGGGGACAGGTTTTAGGGGCAGTGGCGATACGTCGACCCTAGGCCCAATGCCCTAGACGCTAGCCCCTGTCCCTTGACATCTAGGTATCCGCCAACGATCAATACCTAGACCGCTCAGGACACCCTCCCCGATGTCACAATCCAAGGATCGTCTCCACGGAACGCTCGACGCCCTCGTTCTCAAGACACTCACCTTTGGCCCGCGGCACGGATACGACATCGTCCGCTGGCTCCGCGAGCAGACGCACGACGCGCTGAGCGTCGAGGAAGGCTCGCTCTATCCAGCGCTCTATCGCATGGAGCGCGACGGCTGGATCGAATCCGATTGGGGCACCTCGGAGCTCGGACGCAAAGCCAAGTTCTACGAGATCACGGAGAAGGGCCGCCGGCAGCTTCGCGCCGAGACGAAGGCGTTCGCGAGCTTCGTCGAAGCGGTCGCGCCTTTGCTCCTACCGGCGTAAATGCGTCGGCGCTGGCCGCGACTCCGTCGCACGTCAGTCGACGAAGAGGTCGAGAGCGAGCTCGCCTTCCACCTCGAGATGACCACTCACGAGTTGATGGAGCTTGGTATGACTCGCACGAACGCGCGGCTCGAGGCCGAGCGCCGATTTGGAGACAGTGCATCGATCAACGCCGAATGCCGGCGCTATGGCCACGAGCGCGATCGCCAGGCGACGCGCGCCGAGCTGCGCCACGAGCTTCGTCAGGACCTTGTCTTCGCGCTCCGGCAGCTCGCGCGGACGCGCGGATTCACCATTGTCGCCGTGCTCACGCTCGCGTTAGGCATCGGTGCGACGGCGGCGGTGTTCAGCGCCCTGGACGCTGTCGCGCTGCGGCCGCTCCCGTACGCCGGCGCCGATCGCATCGTTAGGGGATTCTCCACGAGGCGCTCGGAGCGCGGCGACCCGTCACCGCCGGAATTCCTTGCCTGGCGGAAGGTCCCCGTATTCGAGCACGTCGCCGCCGCGGTGCTGCAGGCGGGTATCACGATGCGTCTCGGCGAGGTGCCGGAGATGATCTCTGGCGGGCGTGTGAGCGCCGAGTATTTCGCGGTCTTTGGCGCGCACCCGCTGCTCGGCCGCACCTTCGGCGCCGATGAGGATGCGCCGGGGCGCGAAAACGTCGCCGTCATCAGCTATCGCCTCTGGATGAGTCACTTCAACGGCGATCGCGGCGTACTGAATCGCGTCGTCGAGATGGACGGCACGCCGCACACGATCGTGGGTGTGATGCCAAAGAGCTTCGACGTCACGACGGGGAGTGAGGACATCTGGACACCGATCGCCCTCTCCTCTGAAGATGCCACCCGCTACGGTGAGCATTATCTCAAGGTGCTGGCACGGTTGCGACCCGGTGTGAGCCTCGCCCAGGCGCGCGCCGCGACGATACCGGTCGAGCGTGCAATGGTCGAGCAGATTCCCAAACGCTCGCTCGCGATCAGCGACTATGGCGTCGAGCTGACTCGCTATCGCGACGACCTCGTCGGCAACTATGCGTCGCTGCTGCTCGTGTTGTTAGGCGCGGTGAGTTTCGTGCTGCTGATCGCGTGCGTGAACGTTGCCAATCTGTTGCTCGCGCGAGCAACCGTGCGAGCCCGTGAGCTTGCGATCCGTGCCGCGCTCGGCGCGGGTCGCGG
>DATEHJ010000450.1:0-2456 GCA_035279645.1 Gemmatimonadaceae bacterium | reverse complement strand
CCTATTCCCCTAGCCCCTAGCCCCTCATTTGGCCACCACTTTCCAAATCCGCCCCATCGCATCGTCCGTGATGTAGAGAGCGCCATCGGGTCCCTGAGCCAGGCCGGTCGGACGACGATTGCCGGAGCTGCTTGTGCTGCGCGGGACGTTGAGGTTTGGCGCAAAGCCGTCGGCGAAGATCTCGAAGGCACCGTCGGCGCGCCCATTCTTCATTGCCTGGTAGACAACCTTGAAGCCTGCTTGCGGGAGCGGAGCGCGATTCCACGAACCGTGGAAGGCGATGAAAGCTCCATTGCGATAGTGCGCTGGGAACATCGAGCCCGTGTAGAACAGCAGCGCGTTCGGCGCCCAGTGAGCGGGAAAGTACGCCACGTCGCCCTTCTTTGTGCTGCAGCGCCCTACCTGCTTACCATCGCCACCATACTCCGGCGCCAGCACCTTTGTCTTCTGCTCCGGATCGAAGTAGCAGTAGGGCCAACCGAAGTCATCGCCACGCTGCACATGGAAGAGCTCTTCCGCCGGGAGCTCTGCACCTTGTTCAGCGTTGAAGAGCTTCGGCCAATCGGCGCCACCGCCGCCGAGTTGGTCGCGGCCGTGCTGCATAACCCAGAGATCGCCATCGTGCGGATTGATCGTGATGCCGACGGCGTTCCTGATACCTCGCGCGAAATGCTCGGCATCCGGTTGGGTTTGATGCAGCTTGCGGGCGTCGAATCGCCAGATGCCCGCGCGCGTCTCGAGCTCGGTGCACGGGTCGACGCCGGGCACCTCGAGCTTACGATCCTCGCTCTGACAAGCATTCGTGCGTGAGCCGATGTTCACGTAGAGCGCGCCGTCGCGAGCGATGGTAAATGTCTTCGCGCCATGCCCGCCCGTTGGCAGCCCGGTCACCACCTGCTCGACCTCCCCTGTTGGAGCAAGGGAGCCCGCAGGGAGACGATAGCGCAGGATGTCGGCCCCGTTCTCCGTGTACAGGTAGCCGTCGAACAGAGCGACCTCGGTAGCATGCCCCTCGCCGAACTTGTTGCGCTCGTCGGCGACGCCGTCGCCGTTCTTGTCGCGCAGCGCCATCACACCGCCGCTCTGGAGCCCCACGAAGACATCGCCGTTAGGCGCGACGACGAGGTGGCGCGGACCAGCCAGGCTGTCGGCGAATACGGTCGCGCAGAACCCTTTCGGGAGCGTAATTCCGCCGTTATCAGGGGCACAATTGGGCGCTACGTGAGCGTGCTTGGGCGATTGGCGCCCGGCCATGGTCGGCAGGACTGCCGTGACGAGAGCAAGAAGGGCGATTCGGGTCCGCATTGGTTCTCCAGGCGTACGAGCGTCGACTCGAGGGATTGGGGCAGGAATATACCGGCGACTGGCCGGGCCAACCATCGAAGGCAGTCTGGTGTCTAGACTAGGTGCTAGGTGCTAGGTGCTAGGAAACTCATCATGTTCGGAGGTCGCATGCGCGTCGCGCGGTTCACGACTCTGTCGCTTCTCCTTTGCTGCAGCGTTCCTGTGCTTGCGCAGCGTTCATCGCCGCGCGATCCGAGCGAGGTTGGCGACGCATGGCTCGATCGGTGCCGAGACGGGCGGAACAACCGGGGCAACGACCGTGAGCGATTTTGCGAGGTGCGCGAGAAACGGATCTCGGCGTCGCGAAGGCTCGATATAGATGGACAGCAGAATGGCAGCGTGAGCGTGCATGGGTGGGATCGCTCCGAAGTGCTCGTTCTCGCCAAGATCCAAACTCAGGGAGAGGACGTGGGCGAGGCACGGGACATCGCGTCGCGCATCACTGTCGACGCTGGCGACGGTCGTATTCGCGCGGAGGGACCGTCAACGCGCCGAGAGCAGTCGTGGTCGGTGAGCTTCGAGGTGTGGGCGCCGCGGCAAACGGATATCCGAGCTGCCACGCATAACGGAAGCATCAGCGTCGAGAACATCGACGCGCGACTCGACCTCGGCGCGGTGAATGGCGGGATCGCGCTGCGCGGTGTGTCTGGTGACGTGCGGGGCGAGACGACCAACGGCCCGCTCGACGTCGATCTCGATGGTGATCGGTGGCGCGGGACAGGACTCGATCTGCGAACGACCAACGGCCCTGTGAATCTGGACATTCCCGCCGGCTACTCGGCGCAATTGGAGACCGGTACCGTGAATGGCGGAATGCACATCGACTTTCCTATCACCCTACAAGGGATGATCGGGCGGCGTATCTCGACGCAGCTTGGAAACGGCGGAGCGCCGATTCGCGCGATCACGACGAACGGACCGGTGGAGATTCGTCGACGCTAATTGTGGGTGCTGTTTTTCCTCTTGACCGGCTGCGCGGGAGGTGGCTATCTGTGTCCCACCCACCCACGCCGGAGCCGTGCATGCCTCGCTGGTCGATCAGGAACGGGCTCCTCGCCCTTGCATTGCTGCTCGCACCTGTAGCGTGCGTCAAGCACTCGATCATTCCGGAC
>DATEHJ010000449.1:0-10424 GCA_035279645.1 Gemmatimonadaceae bacterium | reverse complement strand
GCCCTCGACGGCGTCGACGATGTCCCAGTCGAAATTGTTGTCGTAGAAGCGATCCCCGATCGGATCGTTGCTCGAACGCGCGGTGACCCGCGCCTGGGAATCGCGCCGCGGGCGCGCGACGCGTCCACGCGCCATCGGCGACCACGGGATGACCCCGAGTCCTTCCGCGCGACAGAGCGGAAGCATTTCGCGCTCTTCCTCGCGGTAGGCGACGTTGTAGTGGTCCTGCATGGATACGAACCGCGCCCAGCCGTTGCGCTCAGCGATGCTCAACGCGCGCATGAGCTGCCAGGCATAGCCCGAGCTGGCACCGATGTAGCGCACCTTGCCTTGCCTGACGAGGTGATCGAGCGCGGCCAGCGTCTCTTCGATGGGAACGGTGGCATCGAAGCGATGGATCTGATACAGATCGATGACGTCGACGCCGAGTCGGCGGAGGCTGGCTTCGCAGCCCTGAACGATGTGCTTGCGAGAGAGCCCGCGCATGTTCGGGCGGCCGCTCATCGGATAGTAGACTTTGGTAGCGAGGACGATCTCCTCGCGGTTGGCCATCTCGCGCAAGGCTCGGCCGGTGACTTCCTCACTCGCACCGAGTGAGTACATGTCCGCCGTGTCGAAGAAGTTGATACCGGCGTCGAGGGCTTTGCGAAAGAAGGGCCTGGCTGAGGCTTCATCGAGCACCCACGGCCGCCACTGCGGCGAACCGTAGCTCATGCACCCGAGACACAGGCGAGAGACGGTGAGTCCACTCCGGCCGAGGGTCGTGTATTCCATGATCAACGGGTCATGCGGCAGCGAGCTGGCTGGTGCAGAACGCGCATCGGCTCGCGCGGGCGTCCACGGTCTGACGGCAGAAGGGGCACTCGCGCGTCGCCGGCTTCTCGTCGGGCTTCGCTGGCTTGATGAGGGCAAGCGTTAGGCGCCAGCACACGAAGCCGACGATGACGAACTTCATCAACACGCTGAGAAAGTGCCCATACGTGAATTGCACCGGGCCGCTCGACGGAAAACGCAACTCCGTCCAGGCCTTCGACGGTGAGGCGGCGTTGATGACGGGCATGATGAAGTCATTCACCAGCCCCTGAACGACGTCGCTCGTCGCGGCACCAATGACGAAGGCAATCGCGAGCGCCAGCATATTCTGCTTGATCAGGAAGGCCTTGAATTCTTTCCACATGGCTCACTCCGCCGGTGCGATTTCCGGCTAGTCGGGGGGGGATCCCGCTCATCTGCGACCATTGGGCGCCTTGATACTAGCACGGTCTGTGCAATTGCGCGCGAGCGCGCTTGCGCATCTCAATTACGCAGGCGAAAGTAGCCCTCGGCCAATCGACGATGAGAGACGTGTGATGGAACGACCAAGCACACGCCAGCTGAAGGCGTGATGACCCGAACACCCCGTTCCCGGATGTCGCTTGCGCGGCAACTGTCGCTCATGACCGGCGCCGTGATCGCGCTGTCGCTCATGATCGTGCTGGCGGTGGCGTACGAGGCGCTCACCCGCTCGGCGCTTTCTGGAGCCGCGCAAGGACTCGACCGGGCGACTCGGCAGCTTGCGAGCCTCGGTGAAACGGGTATCCGGCAGACGCGCGTCCGCTACACAACGGCAACGCGAGATCCAGCGATCCGCCGCGCCCTGTTGCTCGCAGGGAAAGGCTCGCAAGGTGCCGCAGCCGTCCCATCGGCTTCGAGCGACAGTATCGTGAAGGCGGCGCGGAACGTACTGTCGCAACTCGTGCTGCCAACCGACTCGGGGTTGCCGATAGAGCTCTGGAGTGCGAACGGAAATCGGATCGCCTACATCGGAGAGGAGCAGGCAAAGATCCCAGAGTCTGCCGGCCGACCTTTAGGCGAGCCCCGCGTCCCGCGCACCGGGATCGACGAAGTGAGGAATACGGACTCGCTCCAATTCGGCCGGCTGTACGCCTCAGGCGGACGGTCGTATTTCTGGATGGTTCAGCCGATTCGCGACGGGTCGAAAGCAATCGGCTACTTCGCGCAGCAACGTTTCATCGCCGTGAATCCGCAGGCGGGTCGCAGCATTCGCGCGCTCTCTGGCGAGGGTATCAGCGCTTACTACCACAACACCGATGGCAGCGTGTGGACGACGGTAGCGGGAGCTCCCGTGTCCCCGCCGCAGCGATCGCCTAACGATTCGGCTCACGCCGTCCGTGACGCGGATAAGCTGCTCATTGCCGAGGCGCCCGTTCTTGGAACGCCGTTCGTTGTGGCGATGGAATCGCGAGTGAGCGACGTGCTGGCGCCGCCGCGTGCGACGCTGCGGGAGCTGCTCATCGTCGCGGTCGCGCTCCTCATCGCGGGGATGGCGGCGGCGCTCTACATCGGTGGGCGCGTGGCGAAACCGATCGTCGCAATCGCGGACGGAGCGGAGGCCATCGCGCGCGGCCAGTACGAGACACGCGTGGCGACCTCGGGTCAGGCAGAGATCGCGAGACTCGCGGGTAGCTTTAACCACATGGCGAACGAGGTCGCGGTCGCGCAGCGCGCACTGGAACAGAAATCCGAAGACGCGCTCGCGGCCAATCGCGCGAAGTCCGAGTTTCTCGCGACCATGAGCCACGAGCTGCGCACGCCGCTCAACGCCATCGCGGGCTATACCGAGCTACTCGAAATGGGACTCCGTGGCCCATTGACCGACGCACAGCGACGCGATCTCGCTCGCATTCGCACGAGCGGTCAGCACCTGCTCGGACTGATCAGCGGCGTTCTCGACCTCAGTCGCATCGAGCGCGGACAATTGACGTACTCGTTCGTACCAATCGCGATCGATCCGTTCCTGGCCGACCTCGACGCACTCATATCGCCGCAGGCGTCGGCGAAGTCTCTTACGCTGGAATACTTGCCATCGGAGCGGGATCTCACCCTCATCGCCGATCGGGAAAAGCTGCGGCAGGTGGTGCTGAATCTTCTCTCGAACGCGATTCGATTCACCCCGGCCGGTGGACGCATCACGCTCTCGGCGAGTGCCGCCGGCGATTCACGTGTCACGGTGCGTGTGCAGGACACGGGACCCGGCATCCCCGAGGCTCGGCGGGAACAGGTATTCGAGCCCTTCGTACAGCTCGATCGCTCGCTGACGCAACCACAAGAAGGACTCGGACTCGGGCTCGCCATTAGTCGCGATCTCGCGCGCGGAATGAACGGTGAGCTGACCCTCGACAACTCGGCTACTCAAGGCGCCAATTTCGTTCTGACCCTTCCGCGCGGATCGACCGAGACGGTGCGCGATTTCAAGACGAGCGCCGAGATGCCCACGGTAGGTTCGGCCTGAATAGACGGCGCAATCGAGCGAGCGCGGATGTTTAAGAGGTGTTGCGCAGGCGCAACATCTTGGCGCGGTTCTGATGCTCGCACGACTCATTGGCCCACTCGCGTACGCCGTTTTGTGCGGCGGGCGCACTTGTGCCTCGAGCGTTAGGTCATTGTAGCGCCGTGAATTGGGCGAACAAAGCGCAAGCGCGAGAAACAATCGTTAGACCGGCATGCGTTGCGCAATTACTTTGGCGCATCTTGCACCGGAGTGGGTGTGCCGGCCGACGTTCAGGACTCGCACCACGCGCTTGCGCTTCGTTCAGGAGCGCTCATAGCTGACCGCTATTGCCTTCGTTCCGTTCGCGGAGCGAGTCCTTTTGCGTTCAGCTATCTCGCGGAAGATCAACTGACCGGCGAAACAGTCGTCGTCAAGGAATTCTTCCCGCGCAATCTCGTCTCTCGTAGTGCCGACGGCACCGCCGCGCGGCCGCACTCGCCGGACTGTGAGCGTGATTTCCTTCGCGCGCTGCACCGGTTTGCGCTCGAGGGCGCAGTACTCGCCGAAGTGGCCCACCCGAACCTCGTGCGGGTGCGGGCCGTGGTGGACGCGAATCAAACGGTCTATCTGATAATGGACCGTCATGAGTCGCGATCGCTCGCCGACCATGTGCGCGGCGCGGAAGGTCGCGTCGCGCCGGCCGATGCGGCGCGAATCATCCAGCAACTCTTGTCCGCGCTCGAGCTGCTGCACGCGGAGAGCATCATTCATCGGGACCTGTCGCCACGCACCGTGCACGTTGCGGATGACGGCGGCGCGCTCCTCCTGGAATTCAGCGCGCGGCGACATCTGCCGGTTCACACGACCGATCTCGCGGCGGGCTTTGCCGCGTTCGAGCAGTACGGCGCGAAGGACATTGGTCCGTGGACCGACGTCTACGCCTCCGCCGCGCTGCTTTATTATTTGCTAACGGGTACGACGCCGCCGTCCGCGTTGGAGCGGGCATCGGGTGAGGCGGTCGTGTCGCCGCTCATGGGTGTCCCGGGCCTGGCGCCGGGGCTCGCCGGGCTGGTCATGCGCGGCATGGCGCTGCTTCCGCAGCAGCGACCGCACGCGGTCTCGGAACTTCGTCGGCAACTCGAAGCCGCGCTCAGCGAGGCACGCGCGCCGATCGCGCGCACCGCGTATACCGCGCCGGCCTCGGAGGTAGCGTCTCGACACGACGGCGTTGCCGGCGATGCAGCCGAGCTCGATGGTGGCGGGGCGCTTCGACTTGCGGCGGGCGGAATAGTTCTGCCGGGCGAGGAACGCAGCTCGGCGAAGCTGTTCAAGATGCTGCGAAGCGCGGCGTCGATGTTCGGCGGCGGCTCGGGCGTGGACCGCGATGTTGTTCCAACCGAGCAGCCTAACGAGCTAGCGCAGCTCGAGGCGCTGGCGCGCGCGGCGACGAACGCGCCTCCACTGCGCCCGACGGCGCTCGAGGAGCGCGCTGCACCGATGGTCTCGGCGCCGACGTTCGCTCCGATTGTGCCTGCGCCTGAGCCCTCGATCATGGCCGCCCCTGAGCCGGCGCAGCGCTTCGATCTGGTTTCCGATCTCGGTCTTCAATCAGATGAGATGGGCGCGACGTACGCCGAGCCGAGCCGGCGACGGCGATACAGTCTTGCCGCGGCTGCAATTCTCGTGGTGGCGGTCGGGAGCTCGCTGATTCTTCTCGCGCGGAACGGTCGCGCCAGCGGCTTCAAGATGTCTTCGACCGGGGCGAAGCCGGCAACTCAGTCGGCAGGCGCAGTGGCTGCTCCGGCAACGCTGCCTAACGGAACGCACGAGGTTGTCGAGAGCGGCGTAGTGCAGTCGAGCGGGTCGTTGGCAGGGGATCGTCAAGCCGCGGATTCTCCAGACGCCACGAAACGGGCGACTCCGGCTTCCGCGGCAACACGAAACGCGGAGCCCGCGCCCGTGCAGCGCGCCCTGCCGTCGGGAAAGCTGGTAAACGTGAAGATCGCGCTGGCCGCGGCCCCCGATCTCAAGATCGTGCCCCCCGAGGTCGTGGTGGACGAGCGCACGCGCCTAACGAATGGACAGGATCAGGCGGACCAGGGTGACTACGCGGTCGCGCGTCGAACGTTCCGATCGGCGATCGCCTCGCTCGACAGCGTCGCCGTCCGCTATCCGGATTCACAGGCTATCCGAGATCTGCGTCGAGAGCTCGAACAGGCTGATTCACGCGCGCTGCAAGCGTGCACGGCGGAGAATGAAATGCGGAAGCGTCGCGGCGAGGAAGCGAGGGCGTGCCAATGACGGCATTCCTTGCGTCACACACGGTGGCGCGGTGTCGTGCGTTGCTCGGCGCGACAGCCCTCCTTCTCGCCGCCAAGCCTCTCGCAGCGCAGGAAGCGACGAAAGCGTTGTCGCTCGCCGAGGTCATCGACCTGCGCCAGCATGGCGTGTCGTCGCGGCAGATTCTGCGCAACGCCCGAGCGTACTGCATCGCGTTCGCGATCGATGACAGCGCGCGTCGTCAGCTATCGATGGTCGGGAGCGATTCGATCCTGCTCGGCGGGCTGACCAACGTTTGCACGACCGCCAAGCCGCCCGCGCCCCCGCCGCTTCCGCCGATCATCGACGACGAGTTTGCTCTGTCGAACACGTCGCAAGGATTCACCTGGACAAACCCACGCTGCCACGCACGCTTCGAAGAGGGCGGCATCCGCATGGAGAATGCGTCGACGGACGCGACCTGTCTGGTCCGCTATCCGTCGCTCGATCTGCCGACGAACGTGCAGGTTGATCTCGAGGTGTCTCAGCTGGCGACGACGAAACAGGGCACGGTGATCCTCGGCTTCGGCCGGCAAGATCGGTCGGGAAAGTATTACTCACTCAACGTGAGCGCCGATCGCACCGTGGAGCTCTGCTGGAACAGCGATCGCCAGTGCAATTCGTTGGTACAGCTGGTCAACGTGGGTGCCGTACAGACCGATGCCAACGCGACCAATCACCTTACGGTCGAAGTGCACGGCCAGGACATCTTACTACTCATCAACGGAAAGCGTGTCGGTGAGTACACGGCGGATAGCCTCGTCGGCGGCCGCGTGATGGTCGGCGTGGGGCCGCAGACCAGCGTCGTCCTCGTGCGACTGAAAGCGACACCGCTTCGCTAGACCGCGCGATCGTCGTCTCCCTCCGGCGGCCGACGCAACAGGATCACAACCAACGGCTCGGGCTCGTTCGACGACCGGCGCGATTCACGACCAGCGCCGAGTGTGGCGATATCGCTCAGCCACTGGGCGTCCGCGTCGGCCGCGCCGGCTAGTGCGTCGAGCGCACGCTCGGCGCCGCCGCCTAACGGCGCGCGGAGAGCGCGCTGCGCGGCGGAGGCGAGAGGAGCAAGGGTCGCGCGCTGGTGCCGCGGCGCGGATGACAGCAGCGATCTGATGCGAGCGGCGATTCGGGTGCGTATCCTCGATCCTCTGGGACTCGTGATCGAGAGCCGGCGCCGGGCGGCGAAGCCATGAGACCATGCGCGCACGTCGGCGACGGCGCGACGAGTCTCCACAACCGTCGGGACAACCGCAGGGCCGCGTCCCATCTCGACTGCCCGGCTGACCGCAGCGACGTCAATGGAAGGGCGCGCACCGTCGAGCGAGGCGAGCAGGAACCGCTCACGTCCCAAAGCGAGCAGTGCCAGGAATCCATTCTGCGGCGCGCCGACAGCGGCAACCGTGGGGACGCCGGCGTCGTGGTTGTTCTGCAGGGAGTCTGCGGCGGATGAGTCGCGCCAGCTCTCGAGCAGCATGTGGGTAACGCTGGCGAGCTCCGGTGGCGCGATCGGGCTATTGTCCAACGCCTCAGGAATTACCGCCGACTCGAGTCCGACGATTCGCGCGGCCATCCCGAGTTTCGCGCGCAGTCGCTTGACGACTCGCAGCACGCTCTCCGAGCGAGCCGGTGGGGCGAGCGCGTACACGAAGACCGTCTCTTGCTCCGACCCGAGCCGACGCACACGGCCGACGCGCTGCTCGAGTCGAGCCGGATTCCAGGGCAAATCGAGGTGAACGACGACGGACGCGCGTTGCAAGTCCAGGCCTTCGCTCAGGACGTCGGTGGTGATGAGGAGCGCGATGCGCTCCGCCGCCGGTGTGGTGAGGCGCCCGTTCGGTGAAAACTGAGCCAGCACTTCGCGGCGTGTCACGCGCCCGCCGGCGACCCGTCCACCGCTCGCCGTCAATTCGGCGACACCGCTCTGCAGCGGTATGAGCAAACGTGAAAATGCACGAACGGTTTCCGCATACTGGCTGAATGCCAGCACGCGCGCGCCAGAGTGCGTTCGGCAAATATCGGCAAGGGTCGCTGCTCGAGCCGGATCGGGATCGGGCGCTTGCCGAATCCGGGCGAGGAGCGCGCATAGAGCGTCGGCGTGAACTCGCACCGCGGCGAGCATCGCATCGAGCCGAGGCTCGTTACTGCCTAACGGTGTGAGGAGCTCGGGGAGCGCGAGCTGGACGGCGTCAGCGGAGTGAGTCCAGGCGGCGAGCTGCTCGCGGCTGGGCCAGCGACCGGCCTCGAGTGAGGTCCGCATCGCGACCGCTTTGGCAATCCGGCGTCGCAGCGCCGCGACAAGTGCGGCCCGGCTGGATGCCCACTGGCGCAACAGGCCATAGGCGACGAGGGTGCCGGCCGTGCCCTCGTCAGATCCCGGAATTGGTGGGGGCAGCGCGAGCAGGTCGTCCAGAAAATCGTCGATGATCGGCGGATGAACCCAACGTGGGCCGTCGATCGCCGGAATGCGGATTGTGTCGTCCGAACGCCGGCGCACGATCAAGCGCGCGAGGTCGGCATCCGTCGCAGCTGCCGCGGCATCACCGAGAAAGAGCGCGAGTTGGGCGACGAGATCATCGCGCCGATTCTGCAGTGGTGTGGCGCTGAGCAGAAGAACGCGTGCGCGATCACAAAGCGCGGCAAGGGCGGCATAGGTCTTCGTGCGCTGATTGCGCAGATGATGCGCCTCGTCGACGATCACGAGCTCGGGTTCGGCGATGGGGCTCGACGCGCCGCGGCTCAGACGCTCCAGTGACACGAAGTGCGCTTCGATCCGCGCCCGCGCCATCGCGAGGGACCAGCTCTCGGCAAGCGCCGCGGGGCTGATGATTAAAACGCGCTCAACGTCCCTGGCGACGGCGAGAGCGACGAAGGTCTTACCAAGTCCAGTCGAATCGGCGAGCAGCGCGCCACCGGCGGTCGCGAGGAGGATGCGGAGACGCGCAACGGCGCGGCGTTGATGCTCGTGCAGTCGGATGTCTCCGACGAGCGCTGGACCGCATTCGGCGTCGAGAATCTCTCGCGCGAGGAGCGACCTGGCGCGCGTCAGAACGGCGTCCGCGTCGACCGACGTCACCGGGCGAACCACGTCAACAGAGGCGCCACATCGGAATGGCGCAAGCGATAGGCACCGAGCGTCGCCTCTAGCAGCTCGTCGCGAAGCGCGAGCGAGTCACCGTCGAGGCGGAGCGCTCGCTCGGCGAGCGGAGCGAGCGCGGCACGGCTTCGCTGCCAGTCGACGGGAAGCGGAAGGAGCGACATGGTCCAACCGAGGAATCGACGGTACCCACCGCGCGCCGGCTCGGCGAGCGCGGCGAGCCACGCTTCGGCAATCGGCGAGTTGAGAATAGCGCTGAGCGCGAGGGCGTCCTCGTCATCTCGACAGAGCGCGACGTAGCAGCTGTTGAGCGGTATAGAAGGGTCGCTGGCGGCGAGCAGGGTGGCCCGCGGCCTTCGGCCGAGATCAGCCCAGACGACACGCGGCGCCTCGCAGCTCGATCCCTCGACACGAAAGAGCGACCACCAGGGACCACGGCGCGCATCCGCCCGCGCGCTGAGCTGGCGACGCCACGGGCCCAGCCATCGCAACGCGTGCGGCGGCAGTCGCTCGAGGGGTCGGCCGCTCGCGCCGTGCGTCCAGACGAGGTACTCGTTAGGCCGATCGACATGCCAGGCCCGAAGGTGCTCGCCCCGAATTGCCGGACGGAGCAGCTCCGTCTCGACGCAGCCGCGACGACCGTTCGCGGCAACGACGTTCGTGACGCTGCCGGCAACTCCGGTCGCTGCTACGACGAAGGCGAGGTTGAAGCCAGACTTGACGCCCAGATGTGCGCGACCAAAGAAGCTGTCCGCGAGCGTGACCCCGGCGGCACGAAGTCGATCGAATGCGGCGCGGACCTCGGGTGGCAGAACGAGCCAAGGGCTGCCGGCCGATTCGTCGAAAGTCAGCATCCGCCGCGGGAGCCGCCAACGCAGCGTGCCACACCCGTAGTGATGCGCCGAGGCGAGGATTTCACCCGGGGTGTCGTCCAACGCGGCATTCCAGCGCTCGGCGACCAGCACCGACGGATACACGGCGGCGTCGAAGGTCGACGGCGCGTCGGTGAGGTCCTCGAGCTCGACGATACGTGTCTCCTCACCGAGCAGCCGCCTAACGCCGCCGCCGGCGAGAGATCGCCAGAGCTTCATCGGCACAACGAGCGCGAGCACGGCACCCGGCCGCAGCAATCGCACCGAGCGCTCGATGAAGAGCGCCGCCAGGTCGATCTGCGCGGCGAAGCCGCGACCGGCGTGCGCGCGTGCCGCGCCACTCTCCCAGCCTCCGGCGCGGAAGCACCGATAGCGCTGTCGCAACGACTCCCGCTCGCGAGGCGGGATGCGATGCAAGCGTACCCACGGCGGGTTCCCGATCACGGCATCGAAGCCGGCGCGGGCCGCAGCGTCGGCAAAATGCACGGCAAAGGAGAAGGGAAGCGCACCGCCATCAGCGAGGCGTCCTCGTTCGGCGCGCAGCGCGGCCGATCGAGAGCGCAGACTCGCCGCCTGCGCACGCGCGTCGTTTTCAGGTGCGGAGCGAGCACCGAACAGGTCGCGTCCCCGCATTGCCGTGAGCAAGTCGCGACGATGTGCGTGGATCGAGCCGAGCTCACAGTCGATATGATCGAGGGCGATGCGACGCTCCTCGTGGTCGAGCTGTCTGACGAGTGAATCCTTGCGACGACCGGAAGCACGCGCGTAGCGCTCGCGCAGCTGGCGGAGTCGCACCGCTCGGCCGACAGCGATCGAATCGTCGACGATACCGGCGGCGAGCGAATCGCCAACGCGAATGTTGCGA
>DATEHJ010000448.1:0-5597 GCA_035279645.1 Gemmatimonadaceae bacterium | reverse complement strand
GTCGTCATCACGTGGCGAGCGAGGACGCGCTCGCGAAAGCCGGGCGCGAAGCGCTCGATCTGGCCTTCGATCCTCGGCAGCATATCGACCGTCGAGCCGTTTGGGACGTGGCAGTAGCCCCACAGTGTGTGCGATCCCCGCGGCGCTCGGCTCGCATCGAAGCAACTCGGCTGCGCGACGAGCACCATCGGCCGCTCCGGATGCTCGCCGCGTTCGATAGCGGCTTCGCCCGCCTCGATCTCGTCGAAGGTGCCGCCGAGGTGAAGCGTTCCTGCCTGACGACACGCCTCGTCGCGCCAGGGCACGGCGTCGGCGAGTGCCCAGTCGACCTTGAACACGCCTGGCCCGTAGCGAAAGCGACTCAACGCGCGGCGATAGCCGTGCGGCAACCGCTCCGCCGCGATCTCGAGGACTTGGCGCGGCGTAAGGTCGAGAAGGACGGCGCGTGCCTCAGGGAGGTCGGCGAGCGTGCGCACCGGTGTGCCCGTTTCGACGCGTCCACCGAGTTGAGTAAAATATGAATGCAGGGCGGCGGTGATGTTGCGCGATCCGCCGCGCGGGATCGGCCAGCCCACGACATGCGACGCGACGGCAAGCACGAGCGCGAACGCCGATGTCCCCGCGTGCGTGAGCGGCTGAATCGCGTGGGCCGCAATTCCGCCGAGCAGCGCGCGTCCCTGGACTCCGGCAAAGCGACGCCGCGCCAAATTGCTCATCGACCATATACCGCGGAGTCCAAAGCGGGCAAGCAAAAACGGATGCGCCGGTACATGGAGCGGCGCCAGCGCGTCGATCGCCAACTGGGGCCAGCGCCGAACGAATGGCGCCACGAACGAGCGATACGCCTGTGCGTCCTCGCCGAGTGAGCGCGCCGTGCTCTCGATGTCGCGCATGAGGAGCGCGGGGCGATCACGGTCGAGCGGATGCGCCAATGCCACCGGCGGCTCGATCCATTCGAGGCCGTGATCGCCGAGCGGGAGCGCGCCGAGGAAGGGCGATGCCGCGGCGAGCGGATGCACCGCCGAACACACATCGTGCGCGAAGCCGGGAAGCGTCAGCTCTTCGGTGCGCGCGCCGCCGCCGACCGTCGTTGCGCCCTCCAGAACGAGCACCGATAGACCGGCGCGCGCGAGAACGACTGCGGCGGACAAGCCATTCGGCCCCGAGCCGACGACGACGGCGTCATATGTGCTCATGCAAGTAAATCACTCATTGCGCGCGCTGAGGACAACGAGGAAGCGACCTCGTTCCCAATTTGGAATATGCAGGCTATTCCGAAATTGGAATGAGGTCGCTTCCTTCGCGTGTCGGTCCTAGGCGGCGTAGCCCATCCGAAACGCGATGGCCATCAGCCCTTCCGCTTGCGCGCGTGCGATGGTCGCGTCGTTGAACCAAGCGGCACCGCGATCGAGACACACGACGTCGAACCCGAAGGCAGCGATTGCTGCGAAGTCCGGTGGCGTGTCGCCGGAGACGTAGGCGATGAGAGGTTCGCTGTGCATGTGAGCGGCCACTCTTATCGACGCACCAGCTGCGTCAGCGCAATGCGGTACTCCTTCGCCACGGCGTCGTACGTGATGCGGTACGACTCGGGGTAGTAGCCGGAGGGCGAGAAGCTCTTATCCTGCGGCAACTGGATCACGCGGTCGCTCTCCGCGGTCTTGGGACCCCATAATGAACGCCCGCGTGCAGGATGGCGCATCGGCGCAGCTCGAGCGGGCGTTAGGCAAGTATCGCGGCGACTTTCTCGATGGGGAACCAGTCTCCGACTGGCACGTGGAGCTCCGCGACCGGTTGCAGCGGCTCTACGTGGACTCGTTGATGCTGCTCGGAGAGGCGCACGCCGCGGCGCCTGGCAGGGCCGCGGACGCGTACCGCCGCGTGCTGGCGACGGACGAATTGCACGAGGAGGCGTTGCGGGGTCTCATGCGCGCGCTCGGAGAGTCGGGTGAGCGCTCACAGGCGCTCCGGGCGTATCAGCGGTTCGCGGAGCGACTCCGCACGGAGCTGGACGCCGAGCCCGACGAGCAAACGATGCGTCTGATGGAGCGGCTGCAGGAGCGGTCGAGCGGAGCGACGGAGATCCGGCCTTCGCGGGCGTAATGTCAGGGACGCATCAGAGCCGAGGATCGACTGGCTCGCTCTCGAGCGCCAGCACGCCGAACACGCACTCGTGCACGCGACGCAGCGGCTCGCCGCGCACGAATCGCTCGAGCGCCTCGATACCGAGTGCGAACTCGCGCAACGCCAGCGATCGCTTGATCGAGAGGCCGCGAGACCGCAGCCGCTCGAGATTGGCCGGCAGCGTGTAATCCGGTCCGTAGATGATTCGCAAGTACTCACGACCGCGGCACTTCACCGCCGGCTGCACGAGTCCGCGGCGTCCGCGCGCGACGAACGCCAGCGGCTTGACGACCATCCCCTCCCCGCCTCGCTCCGTGAGCTCGCGCCACCATTCGATTCCCGCTGCCTCACTTTCGGGATCGGTGACGTCAACGACACGATGGCGCGTCGCGACGAGAATCTCGGACCGGCACAGATCGGCGATCGTCGACATGTGCCAGAGGTGATCCTTGTCGGCGTGAACGCCGCCTTCGGTCGCAAGGACGTGAAAGGGAGCCAGCCGCAAATCGTTCACGGTCGTGACGGGCCACGAGTACCGGCTGTACGCCTGCGTGTAGAGGGAAGCCAACTCCTCTCGCTCCTTGTAGTGCGCGATGAGATCTGGCTCGACAACACCGCGACCGGCCGCCGCGGCGAGGGCTTGATTGACCTCGGCGAGCGCGGCCCGAGCGGCGGCGCCTACGGGAGCGTATTGCTGCCGAATTAGCTGCTGCGCTTTCGCGGACCACGGCATGAGCTCGCAGTCGAGGCACACCCAGTCGGTACGGAGCCGCGTCCATAGATCCGCCTCGTCACACGCGTGCCTAACGACGTCCAGAAGCTCGCGTTCGCTCGCGGTATCGTCAAAGAAGCGTCGCCCAGTGCGCGTGTAGACTATGCCGTTGCCTTCGCCGAGCACGCCAAAGCGCCGCCGTGCCGCGTCCTCGTCGCGACAGACCACGACAACGGCGCGTGAGCCCATGTGCTTCTCCTCGCAGACAACCTTCGGCACTCCGGTGTGGCGGAAGTAGTCGAATGCTTGCTTCGGGTGCTCGAGCAAGTCGCCTTCGCGCGACGTCTCACACGGGGAGATCGTTGGCGGGAGGTAGATCAGCCACTTTGGATTGGCGGCGAAGCGACTCATGACTTCGAGCGCCTCGATGCCGTTCTCTTCTCGAATCGTGACGTTGTGGTGTAGGCGCGTGTTGACGATGCGCTTGCCGGTGACGTCGGCGATGTCGAGCACGTCGTCGAGCCGCTGCTGTGCCGTCAACGCGGCGGCTGCGGCAGTGTCGGCTGGAGCGAATGGGCGCGAAGGCTCGGCGTACGTGCGTCGTGCCGCCACCGAGACCAGCTCCTCCTCGGGATATCTCAGCGCCGTTAGGCGCCCGCCAAACACGCAGCCGGTGTCGATGTTAATCGTTCGGTTCAGCCACTCTGCTTCGGGTATGGGAGTATGACCGTACACCACCATCGCCGGCCCGCGATACTCGCTCGCCCAGTTGTAGCGAATGGGTAGACCGAATTCGTCGGTCTCGCCGGTCGTCTCTCCGTAAAGGGCGAACTCCCGAACCTTGCCCGAGCCACGACCCTGCATCTCCGCCTTCAACCCCGCATGCGCGACCACCAGCTTCCCGTCATCGAGTACGTAGTGGCTCACGAGATCGTCGATGAAGGTCGCTACCTGATCTCGAAATTCCGCCGATTCGCTCTCGAGCTGAGCGAGCGAATCCTGGAGGCCATGCGTGATGCGGACATCACGCCCCCGTAGCTTGCGCAAGAGCTTGACGTCGTGGTTGCCTGGCACCGCCAGGGCGTGGCCCGCCGCGACCGTGCGCATGACGAGACGGAGGACGTCGGGAATCCGAGGTCCGCGATCGACGAGATCGCCAAGGAAAATGAGCTTGCGCCCCAGCGGATGCGACCAGACGTCGGCGCCGTCCTCGGCGTAGCCAAGTGTGCGGAGCAATTCGGTGAGCTCGTCGCCACATCCGTGAACGTCGCCGATGATATCGAAAGGGCCGTGGTCCGCTCGTCGATTGTTCCAGAGCGGTTCGCGTCCGATCGTGACGGCGTCGATCTCCTCGATCGACCGCAATACGTGAACGTGCCTGAACCCCTCGCGCTGAAGATTTCGTAGCGAGCGGTGCAGCTGGCTTCGTTGTTGTCGAATGACGTGTGGCCCGAACTGACGGTCGGCGCGTTCTCGGTTCCGCTCTCGGCAAACCTGTTCGGGAGGATCGAGGACGATCGCGACGGGCAGGACGTGGTACGTACGCGCGAGCTCCACGAGTGGCTTACGCGATTCTGCTTGGACGTTCGTCGCGTCAACGACCGTGAGTAGTCCGGCCTCCAGCCGCTTCGCGGCGATGAAGTGCAATACCTCGAAGGCTGATTTTGTTGCGGCCTGACTGTTCTCGTCGTTCGAGACGAGTCCGCGACAGACGTCAGACGACAGCGACTCGAATCGGCCGAAGTGCTTCGCCGCGAAACTCGATTTCCCGGACCCCGACGCGCCGATGAGCACGATGAGGGATAGCTCCGGGACTGTTAGCGTGCGTGCCGCGCGCGCCGCGCCGTCAACGGCGTTAGGCTCGGCCATGCTCGATCCGCGTGAACACCCCCATCTGTGTGGGCGACCCGACGTCAGCATCTTCTGATCCGATGTTCACGAAGCGGACGCTATACCCGAATCGGTCGGCGATGCGCGCTGCCCACGCCTGAAATTGACCTCGTGACCACTCGAATCGATGATCCCGATGGCGGAATAGTCCCGCCGGAAGCGTCTCCCATCGCACGTTGTATTCGGCGTTCGGGGTCGTGATCGCGATCGTTCCCGGCCGAGCATACTCGAAGACAGTCCGTTCGAACGCGGCGAGGCGCGGCGGATCGAGGTGCTCGATGACTTCGACCACCGCTGCCGCGTCGAAGCCGGTGAGCCGCGCGTCGCGATACATGAGCGAGCCGTGGACGAGACGGATTCGTTGGCGCTGCTTTGGCGGCATGCGCTCGAGCTTCAGGCGTCTCGTCGCCGATTCGAGTGCGCGATATGAGACGTCCATGCCTACGATTTCCTCGAAGCTTCGCTCGGCGAGGAGGAGGGTGATCAGCCGCCCCTCGCCGCATCCGAGATCGAGTACGCGCTTCGCATCGCTTCCCTTGAGAACTGCCAGAACCGTGGCGAGCCGCTGCTCGTTCAGACTGAGCTCGCGCTCGAGCTCCGGTTCGGGAATCTCAATTCGTGTCTCGTCTCCCTCCCCCTCATCGATCTCGGGTGACTCCTCGGCCGTCAGGCGCGTGATCGCTTCGTCGACGAGGCTTCGTCGATGGCGAAGATATCGCCTCGCGATGGCGTCGCGTTCGGGATGCGTCGCAAGCCAGCCTTCCCCATGACGGAGCAGCTTCTCCACCTCGTCGTCTCCGACCCAGTAGTGCTTCTCGTCGTCGAGCACCGGAACGAGCACGTAGAGATGCGATAACACTTCATGTAGGCG
>DATEHJ010000447.1:0-6332 GCA_035279645.1 Gemmatimonadaceae bacterium | reverse complement strand
TTGTCGATGCTGCGCGAACGTGGTGATCAGGTCGTCGGCGCCGATTGAGTCCGTTCTCATAAGCGGGAGGGCGAGAGGAACGCAAAGCCTGTTTGATGCCGTGTCACCGGGCGGTGATTCTCATCACGCCCGGTGTTGCACGAGCTTGAATACGCCGCCTCATCAGCGGATGCACTTGCCGAGCACCGCTATTGCACGGCTCGCGCCGTTCCGGCCGTTGGTTTCACTATTTAGGTTGAGTTAGTAAGCCTCAACCGCGCCTGCGTCTCCCCAGACCCCGCCAACACATGAGCCGCCCGTCCATACTGGCTGTGGCGATCATCGGAGCGTTGGGGCTCGCCCCGCTCCATCGCGCCGCTGCACAGACGACGACAGCCAAGGCGATCGACCGCGCGAACATGGACACGACATGTTCCGCTTGCGCCGACTTCTTCGAGTTTGCCAACGGCGGCTGGTTGCGCGCCGCTCAGATACCGGCGTCGAAAACCAGCCTCGGCAGCTTCGGCATGCTGAGTGACCGTAACGAGGCGGTCGTCCACGGGATCTTGGACGACGACGCCGCCGCGGTTCGCGCTGCGGCAGCAAAGCCGGGGACGAGCCAGTGGAAGATCGGCACCTTTTACGCGAGCTGCCTGGATACGGTAGGGATTGCCGCGCGAGGGATCGAGCCACTGCGTCCGATGCTCGACTCGATCGCCGCCATCAGGTTTACGACCGACTTGGTCCGCGTCATCGGCGTCGCCGAGCGCGAGGTCGGCGTCGCGCCATTCGCGGTCGGCCCCGCCCCCGATCCGAAGAACAACAAGGAGACGATCGTTTCGGCGAGCCAGGGCGGGCTCGGTCTCCCCGATCGTGAGTATTATCTCAAGTCGGACACGCGCTCCGAGGAGCTGCGCCGTGAGTACGTCGAGCACGTGTCGCGTACGCTGCAGCTCATCGGTGAGCCCGCCACGCAGGCCGCGGCCGACGCCGATACGGTCATGGCGGTCGAGACGGCGCTCGCCGCCGCGGCGTTGCCTCGCGTCGCGATGCGCGATCCCAATGCCGTCTATCACAAGATGACGCTGGCGGAGTTCCAGCGCCTAACGCCACGCGTCGCCTGGCAGGTCTATCTTGCCACCGTCGGCGGCGCGCGCGCGAAGACGGTGAACGTGCGCACGCCGGCGTTCTTCGCCGCCCTCGATTCATTGCTTGGCGTGATTCCACTTCCCGAGTGGAAGACGTATCTGCGCTGGCATGTCTCCCGAAACGCCGCGCCACTGCTCGGGCCGACCTTCGTCGCCGAGGACTTTCGTTTCAATAGCACGGTCATGCGCGGCGTGACGGAGCAGGAGCCGCGCTGGCGTCGCTGCGCCAACTCGACGAACACGGCGTTAGGCTGGGCCGTCGGCGAGGAGTACGTCAGGCGCGACTTCACGCCCGAAGCTCGCGCCCGCGCCGCGCAGATGGTCGACAATCTCGTGAATGCCTTGCGCGAGCGCATCGCCCAGCTCGACTGGATGAGCGCCGCGACCAAAGCGCAGGCCACCGCGAAGCTGGACGCGTTCCTTCGCAAGGTTGCGTATCCGGATGTCTGGCGTGACTACTCGACGCTCTTCGTGAAGCCGGGCGCGTACTATGAGAACGTCGCCGTTGCCGGCGAGTGGAATCGCCAGCGCGGCTGGGCGAGGCTTGGAAAGCCCGTCGACCGCGCCGAGTGGAGCATGGTGCCGCCAACGGTCAATGCGTCGTACAGCTCGACGCTGAATCAGATTCAGTTCCCCGCCGGCATCTTGCAGCCGCCCTTCTTCGATCCCACCGCCGACGACGCCGTCAACTACGGCGGCATCGGCGCCGTCATCGGTCACGAGATGAGTCACGGCTTCGACGACTCAGGCCGACAGTTCGACGCGCAGGGTAACCTGCGGGACTGGTGGACGCCTGAAGACGCGACAAAGTACAAGGCCGAGGCGGAGCGCATCGTCGATCAGTTCAATGGATACACCGTCATCGACTCGACGACGCACGTCAACGGACGTTTGACGTTAGGCGAGAACATCGGCGACCTCGGTGGACTCACCGTCGCCTACGCCGCGCTGGAAAAGACGCTCGCGGCGCGGCGCGCGCGTGGCGAACAGGTACCCGAGATCGACGGCTTCACTCCGGAGCAGCGCTTCTTCCTGAGCTGGGCGCGGATCTGGCGCGAGATTCAGCGGCCGGAAGCCCAGCGGCTCCAGATCGCCACGAACCCACACTCGCCGGGTAAGTGGCGCGTGAACGGCCCGCTCAGCAACATGCCAGAGTTCAAGCAGGCCTGGGGCTGCAAGGAGGGCGACCCGATGGTGCGGCCGGACAGCGTGCGGGCGAGAATCTGGTAGCCTGACAATCTCAACAATCGCGTAAAACTCTCACATCTGGCGGCTTGCAGGATTTTTCCGCCCCCTGTCGATTTCCCCGTCCGCCGTTCGACGTGTAGGTGGAGGGACGAGGGCCATCAGGCGCCCTAGCCCCGTGATGCCTAACCCCTAGCCCCCAAGTCCATGCGCTTCATGGTCATCGTCAAGGCGAACGCCGAAACCGAGGCGGGTCAGCTGCCCAGCACCGAGCTGCTCACCGCGATGGGCAAGTACAATGAGGAGTTGGTGAAAGCGGGTGTCATGCTCGCCGGCGAAGGCCTTCAGCCGAGCTCGAAGGGTGCACGCATCAAGTTTTCGGGAAACAAGCGCACGGTCGTCGATGGACCCTTCGCTGAGTCGAAGGAGCTGATCGCCGGCTTCTGGCTCTGGCAGTGCCGGTCGATGGACGAGGCGATCGAATGGGGGAAGCGCTGCCCGAACCCCACCGGTGCCGAGTCCGAGCTCGAGATTCGACAGGTTTTCGAGCAAGAGGACTTCGGCGCCGAGTTCACCCCCGAACTGCGCGAGCAGGAGCGTCGCGTGGCTCAAGGGGCCGAGCGAAATGCGCAAGGAGCAGAGGGTAGAGCGTAGCGGGTAGCGGGTAGACCGACTCCGTCGCCCAACGCCCAACGCCCAACGCCCAACGCTTATGTCCTTCCTCTCCGATCTTCGCCGCGCGTTCCGGAGCCTGTCCAAAGCTCGCGGATTCGCCGCCGCCGTCATTCTCACGCTCGCGTTAGGCATCGGCGCGAACACCGCGATGTTCACGCTGCTGCGCGGCACGCTTCTCCGACCGCTGCCGAATCGCCAGGGGGACCGCCTCGTCTACCTGCGCCAATCCGCCAAGGGCGCCGGTCAGGACAACGTTGCCTTCTCCGTCCCCGAAATCATCGACTACCGCTCGGCGTCGAAGACGCTCTCGAGTGTCGGCGAGTTCTCGTCGATGACCTTCACCATGGTCGAGGGAGACGAGCCAGTGCACGTGCAGGCGGGAATCGTGAGCGGGAATTACTTCGAGGTCATGGGGCTCGCCCCAACGCTCGGCCGCCTCACGAGCGCGCAAGATGACGGGCCAGCGGCGGCGCCGATTGCCGTGCTCTCCCACACCTTCTGGATGCAGCATTTTGGTGGCGACCCGGCGGTCATTGGCCGGCGCGTGCGCATCAATGACATGGCCTCGACGATCGTCGGCGTCGTCCAGCGCACTCCGCAGTATCCAGCGCGCACCGATCTCTTCGTCAACATGGTGACGAGCCCGCACCATCTGAGCGCGACGATGAAGCAGGGGCGCACGCATCGCATGACCGAGGTGTTCGCGCGGCTGGCGCCTAACGCGACGGTCGAGCAGGCCCGCGCCGAGATCGCCCGCATCGGCACGAATGTGCGCGCCGATCACCCCGAGGCGTACGAGCGCGCCGCGAAGTACGACATCAGCGTCTCGCCACTCCAGCTCGCGGTCAACGAGCGCGCCTCGTTGACGCTGTGGCTGCTCATGGGTGCGGCCGCCTTCGTGCTCCTCATCGCCTGCGCGAACGTCGCAAACCTCACTCTGATGCGCGGCGTCCGCCGCGAGCGCGAGATGATCGTTCGCGCCGCGCTTGGCGCCGGGACGTGGCGCCTCCGGCGTCTCCTGCTCGCCGAAAATCTGGCGCTGGCGCTCATCGGCGGCGCGTTAGGCGTGCTCGTCGCCTTCGCGGGACTCAAGATGCTCGTGGCGTTTGCCGCGCAGCTTTCACCGCGTGCCGACGAGATTCGCGTCGACGGGCTCGTGCTCACCGTTGGTCTTCTGACGAGTGTCGCCGCCGCGGTCGTGCTGTCGTTCGTTCCACAAGTCGCCAGCGAGAGCTCGCTCGGTGCGGCCGGCAAGCGCACGACCGCCAACCGCGCGCGTCAGCGATTGCAGCAAACGCTCGTCGTCGCGCAGCTCGCGGTGTGCATGGTGCTCCTCACCGCGGCCGGTCTGCTCGTTCGCACCCTAACGAAGCTCAACTCGGTGGAAACGGGTGTGCGTACCGAGAACGTGCTCACGATGGAAGTGCCGATCGAGACGAACGCGCTCGACCAATCGGCGAAGCTTACGATGTACGAGCGCATGCGCGACCGCATCGCGACGCTACCCGGAGTGCAGGTCGCATCGATTGGATCGAATGTCCCCCTCCGCAACACGTACTTCATTCTCGAGGTCAAGGCCGAGGGTCACGCGCTCGCCGCGGGTGAGGCCACGCCGCGTGCCGTGTCCAAGACTGTCGATCCGGCCTACTTCGAGGCGGGCGGAATTCCGCTTCTACAGGGACGCGCCATTGCGACGACTGATCGTCGCGAATCGGCGCGGGTTGTGGTCCTCAGCAAGTCGCTCGCGGAGAGGCTATTCGGCAAGGAGAACCCCATCGGGCGCCGCATCGCGTGGACGGGCGAGGTGCTGAAGTTCATCCCCGTCACCGGTGATTGGCGTACGGTGGTCGGCGTCGTCGGCGATACGCGCGACGCGGGTCTCGACACCGACCCCACGCCGACCGTTTTCCAACCGATGGCGCAGGAAGAGATCTTCAGCGGTGCACTGGTCATCCGCACACGGTCGAATCCGAGCCTGCTGCAGCCGTCCGTGCTGCGCGCGATTCGCGAGCTGTATCCACGGCAGCTGATCGAGAACGTGGCGACGCTCGACGAAGTGCGCGACGCGACGGTCGCTCCTCGCCGATTGAACGCGCTCTTCATCGCCTCGTTCGGTGCGCTGGCGATGATCATCGCCATGGTCGGCATCGCCGGTGTGCTCGCGTTCTCCGTGAGCGCGCGGACGCAAGAGATCGGGATCCGCATGAGCCTCGGGGCCGACGCGTCGCGCGTGCTGCGCATGGTGCTCGGCGAGGGGGGCGTTTTGCTCGGACTGGGCCTTGCGGTGGGCCTAACGGGCGCGCTGGCGACGTCCGGCCTGCTGCGCGGACTCCTCTTCGGCGTCGCGCCTCACGATCCGATCACGTTAGGCGCGGTTATGTCCATCCTCGGCGCGGTCGGAGTCGTAGCATGCCTGTTGCCCGCGCTGCGTGCGGCGAAAGTGGATCCGGTGGTGGCGTTGCGGGCTGAATAGCCGACCTGTCATCCCGAGGAGCGAAGCGACGAGGGATCTGCACCCAGTTGATCACGTGCAGATCCCTCGTCGCTTCGCTCCTCGGGATGACAGCGCTTCACGGAACTGGCTTCGTTCCCCTCATCTTGGCCAACGCCTCGATCTCGGCGATCTCCCGTGGCGCACCGGCGCTGATCCGCTCGACGCCGGTCTGCGTCACGACATAGTCGTCCTCGATGCGCACACCCGTGTTCTCATATTTCTGAACGATTGGCTTGACGCGCGCGATGTACGCGCGATTGCGAGGCGTGTCGGGAAGCGCCGCGAGGGCGCGCGTGCTGATGTAGATCCCGGGCTCGATGGTGAATGCGTCGCCGGGCTGGTACGTGCGCTCGCCATAGTAGAACTGCGCCGGGTCGTGGACGGCGAGCCCGAGCCCGTGACTGATCCCGTGAATCGTCCAGAAGTACGCCTGCGTGCAGTTCCGCGGATGTGGGACGGGCGTGCAGTCGGCCTGCCACGGCGGATCGATCGTCGCATCGGCGCTGTCGATCAGGCCTAACGACGCCAGTCCCCGCGCTCGCACTACAAACGAGGAATCCTCAGCGGCACGGGCGGACGCGCCTGGCCTCGCCACACGCTCCGCCGCCGCTTGCGCATCGCGTACGAGCTGATAGATCGCGCGTTGCGCCGGCGTGAACGTTCCGCTCACCGGCAGCGTCCTCGTGATGTCGGCCGCGTAACCCCGATACTCGGCCGCCGCGTCGATGACGATCAGATCCCCCGGCTTCGCGGCAGCGGTGTCTTTCATGTAGTGCAGCTGCGTACCGTTCACGCCCGCGCCGACGATCGAGCCATAGGCCGCCCGCTCGGCGCCGAGTCGCTTGAACGTG
>DATEHJ010000446.1:0-13668 GCA_035279645.1 Gemmatimonadaceae bacterium | reverse complement strand
AAAGCGGATCGTACACGGCGCTGCGCGAAGTAGCGCTCACGTACGACGTCCCGAGCCGGTTCTTCAGCGCCCTCAGTGGACGCGTATCGCAGATGCGGCTCTCGCTCGCTGGGCGCAACCTCTACATGTGGACGAAGTACTGGGGCATGGATCCCGACGCTGCGCAATTCGGCAATCAGGCCGTGCGCATCAACGTCGACCATTCACCCTTCCCGATTCCCCGCAGCTTCTTCCTTTCCATCGACGTGGGGACCTGAGCCATGATCACCACTCGAATCCTTGTCGAGCGCGGCACGCGACGCCGCATCTGTTCGATAATGCTCATGATGGCCGCCGGGTCGATTGCTGGGTGCGGTCTCGATCGTCCGACGGTGCCGAACTACAACAACCCGACTCCGACGGGCTTGGCCGGCGATCCGGTGGGCGGTGTTCAGCTGTCCGCCAACGGCCTGGTGTTCCAACTGCGGGCGCAGGTTGCCGGCTTCATTTCCGGCGCCGGTATCATGGGGCGTGAGAGTTTCAACTACACCCCGACGGAAGGACGCAACACGACCTGCTGGCTGCAAAAGATGGACTATGCCTGCGGCGGTGGCGCCTCTTTCTGGGCGGGCTTCTACACCGAGTCGAAAGATGTGAGCAGCTTTCTCGCGACCATCGAGGCGACCGGTGGACTGTCGACCGCGCAGAAAGAAGGTGCACGCGGTTTCGCGAAGACGCTCGAGGCGTACTCGCTCGCCTTCGTCGCCGAGCGCGGCAAGTTCGGCGGACCGACAAGCATCTCGGACGACCCGCGCGTGCTCACGCCGTTCGTGTCACGCGATTCGATGTACAACTACATCATCGGTCGTCTCGACGAAGCCAAAACCTCGCTCAACGCCGCCGGCGCGTCGTTCGCGTTCGCTCTGAACTCGGGCTTCACCGGCTTCAACAGCCCGGCGACGTTCCTGCAGTTCAACCGCGCGCTGGCGGCCCGCTTCAACGCGGAGCGCGCATCTCTCCGCAATGCTGCCTGCGGCGCGAATGGAACGACGTGCTATCAGTTGGTGCTGCAGAATCTCACCGATGCTGGCAGCTTCGTCGACGGGACGAATCTGCAAAAAGGCCCGCAATGGGTCTACTCGACGGCATCGGGTGACGCGACAAATGGTCTTTCGAAAGCGTCGAGCGCCTTCATCTTCGCCCACCCGTCCATCAAGACCGATGCGCCGCTGCGATCCGACGGGTCGCCCGACCTTCGGTATCAGGCGAAGCTCGTGACGCTCACGCAGCCAGTCGGCACCGGAAGCGCCGTTCCAGGAATTCAGACGGATCAGGATTTCAAGATCTATCCCACGCAGAGCACGTCGATCCCGATGATTCGGAGCGAGGAGCTGATTCTGCTGCGCGCGGAAGCAGAGTGGTTCACCGGCGCGAAGGCGGCGGCGATCACCGACATCAACACGATTCGCACGACATCCGGTGGGCTGGCTGCGTCGACGCTGACGACGGCAGGCACCGACGACCAGTTTATCGCCGAGCTGTTGCTCCAGCGTCGGTACTCGCTGCTCTTCGAAGGCCACCGTTGGATCGATGTTCGTCGACTTGGCAAGCTCACGACGTTGCCGATCGACATCCCGGCGTCGCAGGTGCTGTACGACGATCTCGTGATTCCGCAAACGGAGTGTCTCGCACGAGCTGGCGCGCCGGCGAATCTCGCCGCGCCGTCATGTCCGTAGGAAGGCGCTAGGTGCTAAGTGCTAGGTGCTCGGCTGACTTGCCGGCACCTAGCATTACCTAACACTCTTTTTCTGGCCATCGAACGTCAGGCCGCATCCTGCAGCGTAACCCTGGGCCGCCGCCGACCGGCTTCGGTCCTCGTTAGGTCTGCGGCGCCGTGGCTGACCCAAGCCACAACGGCGATGAACAACAGAACGAGCGCCGTCACGCGACGAACCACTGTGGGCACGATCGCCACTCTTGCCTCGATGCGCCGCGGAAGGGCGCCGTCCTCGCTCCGCAACACCGGTTGGAGGAAGAGCTGAGTTGTCGTCGTGCGCGCAACGACCCGCACCCAGGGCGCGTCGCAGGGCAACACCCACCGCGCCTCGCGGCGACCCGTCTCCTCACCGAGGACGCGTCCCTTTGTTCCAACAAGTCGTAGATCCGCGGGCGCGCCATCGAAAACGACGGAGAGCGTGTCGCCGGCGATGGACAGCGATCGCAACGCGATGTCGGCCTCACCACCAAATCCGAATACGGCGTAAGCACGTCCGGCGCTCAGAGCGCCCTTCAGGCTCTTCGCGTCGACGTTGGGTGCGGCGATCATCGACCAGTATTCCCCCGCCTCGTTAGGTGCGTCCGCGGAGTGGGTGTCATCGTTGGCGACGGCCCACACCGGCCGTCCGGCGTCGAGAGCGACGTTCCATGCCTCCTCGTCCCGCGAAGCGTAGCTGCCGATCTCGATCGCCGTGTACCCGGTGAGCGCTCGCAGGTCCGCATCCGGAAGGGCATTGCGAAGCCGCGGATGCGCGATAATCACGAGCGCCGCGCTCGCCCGTAACCGGTCGATGCGATGCTGCTCTTCATCTCGGCCCTGCAGCAACGGGTAGTCGAGCCAATCGACGCGCCGCGGACCGACGGCGAGAAAATGCACTTTGCGCAGGTTGTATCCCTGCTCGTAGACCGTGAGCACGTTCGAGTCGCTCGCGGTCGTTCGCGTGATCGCCTGATAGTTCGATACGGGGGCGGCGCCATACCCCATCGCCCGATAGCTCCGCAGCACGTCGTCGGCGGAGCCGCGTCCGTTAGTAAGGCCGGACCACGCGCGCGCGTGCGCGTGGAGATTCACTTTTTGCCAGGGCGTCGCCGGCGTGACCGACCCGTAAGGGTTGTACCAGCGGCTACCCTCGAACGGGCGTGCCGGGGGAAAGCGATGCACGGGACACCAGAGATACAGCGCCGCCAGCGAAAGCCATATGCTGCTCGCCGCGGCGCCGAGAAGTCGGCGGTCCTGTGCACGCATAGGCACGGCAATCAAGATGAGTGCATCCGTATCCGGTGAACAAGGCCAGGGGCGTCGAAGTCGCGTCACATCGGCAGGCCGCAAAGAGATCCATACGCCTGGCGGACCCCCCCTGGGTAAGACACCTTCGTGCCCGTTCCTGGTTGTGATCGGTGACCGCACCCCTCCCTTCTCAATCACCCCACCCTCGGAGCACGTATGCGACGGATGACGAGACTGATCGTGCTGCTCCTGGTCGGCGGCGCCGCCACCGGCAGCACGCAGCAAGGCACGATGGCGTCGTCATCCAACCCAACGAGGGCGGCCAGGATTGGTTTCGACGCCGCCCGCCTAACGCGAATCGATTCCGCTCTGCAGGGCGCGGTCGACCGCTTAGAGATCGCCGGCGCGGTGGCCCTTGTGCTCAGAGATGGCCAGACGGTTTACGAGCGCGCGTTCGGGTGGTCCGACCGTGAGGCGAGCCGGCGTATGACCACAGACGCGATATTCCGGATCGCGTCTCAGACCAAAGCGCTGACGAGCGTCGCGCTCATGACACTTGTCGAAGAAGGCAAGGTCACGCTCAACGACCCGTTGAGCAAATTCATCCCTGCGTTCGAGCACACGACCGTTGCCATTCGGAGCGACACCGGCCTCGCGATCGTACCAGCGCGGCGACGCATCACGATTCACGATCTGCTCACGCATACCGCGGGCATCTCGTATGGCACCGACAGCCTCGTATCGGTGCTCTATGCGACGGCGGGGCTCGGGCCGGCGGCTGGCTTCGGCTGGTATACCGCCGACAAGGCCGAGCCGATTTGCCTAACGATGGAGCGTCTCGCGACGCTACCCTTCGTCGCCCAGCCCGGTGAGCGGTATGTCTACGGCTACAACACCGATATCCTCGGCTGCGTCGTCGAGAAAGTCACCGGCAAGCCGCTCGACGAGGTCATACGCACGCGCATCACCGCGCCACTCGGCATGAAAGACACGTATTTCTTTCTGCCACCCGAGAAGCGAGCCCGGCTTACCGCCGTCTACGCCAGTGGATCCGACGCGAAGATCACGCGCGCACAGGACGGACCACGCGGCCAGGGCAACTATGTCGACGGGCCACGCCGCAGCTTCTCTGGTGGCGCCGGCCTGCTTTCCACGGCGCGCGACTACGCCCGCTTTCTCCAGATGCTGCTCAATGGCGGGACGCTGGATGGAGCGCGCGTTCTCGGCACTCGGACCGTCGCCCTGATGACGACCAACCAATCGGGCACTCTCTTTTCGCAAAGCGGGGAGGGCTTCGGGCTCGGGTTTAGAATTCTCGAACAACCAGGCGCCGTCGGGCGCATCGAGTCGGTGGGGACCTACGGCTGGGGCGGCGCGTACGCCAGCAACTATGAGGTGGACCCCAAGGAGCACCTCGTGCTCGTCTTCATGGTGCAGTTGCTGCCGAGCCGCAGTGACATCCCTGCGAAATTCCCCACGCTCGTCTATCAGGCGCTCGTCGACCCGCTCCCGTAGCCGAGGATCTGTCCGAACTTCGCGGCGATGTGTGAGGCCGCGAAGCGCTCCACCGCCTGCGCGCGGCCGGCGGCGCCCATACGCGCGCGCAGCGGCGCATCGGTCACGAGTCGCGTCAGCGCGTCCGTCAGTGCGGGAACGTCTCCAGGCGGCACCAGGAGGCCACTGACATTTTCGCGAATCGTTTCCGGAGTGCCACCAACGCGGCTTGCGACCACCGGCAGCCCGCAGGCCTGGCCTTCCGCCGACACGCGGCCAAAGGACTCACGGCGGATCGGTGGAAAGGCGAGAACGTCCATCGCGGCGAAGCACGAGACGATGTCGTCGCTCCAAGGCTCCCGCACGTGCCGCTTCGCATGAGGCGAGGCGGCGGTCATCACTTGAATCTCCGGCGCGACTTCTCCGCCCCCAACCCAGAGTGCCCTGGCATTCGGTAAGCGCGTCATGATTTCCTCGAGCGCCGACGCGAGTACAAAAACACCCTTCTGCCGTTCGAATCGACCGGCAAAGCCGATGACGACGTCGTCGGGCGCGAAACCAAAGTGGCGCCGCGCTGCCTCGCGCCGCGCCGCATCGGGTCGAAAGCGCTCGACGTCGATGGGGTTGAAGAGCACGCGCGTTCGCCACCGCGGCATCCACCGCCGCGTCACGACCCAATGGCGCAAATACTCGGATGGAAGAATGAAGCGACTTGCCAGCCAGGGGAAAAAAGGCGCGCTCAGGCGCGAGATCCGCTGGATGTGCAGGAACAGCGCAAGGGGAATACGCTGGGCTCGCGCGACCGTCGACAGGGGCCAAAACTCGCGCGCGTAGCTGCCGATCAGCCAGTGGGGACGCACCACGCGACACGCTTTCACAAGCGAGCGTATCGCCTTGGTATCCACGGTGCGCTCGAACGCGGCGTTGAAGAGTGTGATGCGTCCGTCGGCGGCGAGTGCGCGAGATATCACGTCGTCCGGACGAACGACCGCCGACACGTCATAGCCGGCGTTCGCCATCCCGATGGCGAGCGAGACGAGATGACTTTCCGTTCCGCCGGGACCGCGGTTCGTGCCCACGAACAACAAACGCGGGCCGCGCGCATCGCGCGCGGCGTTGGTCACGGCAGCAGGTTGTCGGCCGCCAGTCGCCGGAGGAACGAAGGCTCAGCTTCGGGTGCGGCGACGCGCCGCTGGGTGCCGACATGATCGAGCAGCGCGTCTCTCTGCGTGTGCCACACCGCAGCACTCCAGCGAAGCACCGGAGGCGTACGGTGGTCACCGCGCCTTACTGTCGTTGCACCCGTGAGCCACATCGTCAGCGTGTTTCCGTCCGGTTCGAAGGCGAACGTGGAACGATACACGTTGGCGGAGAACTGGGACAGCGCACCGCGCGCCAGGACAGGGGACGGGTAGGTCGTCCAATTCATTCCGTCCGAGCTCGTTGCGAGGAACAGACTGCTCGCTGTGCACGACCAGCCGCGCGGATAGGCCGCGATGAGCGCCCAGTATTCGTTCAGCTGTGGTACGTACTGCGCGTCGAGATGCCACGGCACGAAGCCCGGTTGCGAAAGCGAGACGGCGACGGGAAGCGACCAGCCAATGCCATCGGTTGAGCGGCGCAGAGTGATTCGCGTGTTGCGCGCCGTGCATCCCGCGTTCCCGGCATCGACAGACCACATTCTCCATTCACCGTCCGCGGACCGGGCCACCGTCGGCGAAACGACATAGTGGCCTATGTCGGTGACGACCGCCATCGTTGGAGACCACGTAGTTCCGTCCTTGCTCCGCGTCAGATAGACGACGTCTGCCTCGTGACGCGGGCGTCGGTGTCGGCGCTGCGTCTGGACGACCTCGCGGTAATACAGTCTCAACTCGTCGTTCGCGGGATCGTAGGTGAGCTCCGGGTCCGAGAGGTATCCGCGTCCCGTCCTGACCAGTGGATTCGTCACCCCGGTCGGCACTGCCCAATTGTCGCCGCTCTCGCTGCCGAACAGCGATGGATTCTCGACCCGAGAATCGCTATTCGGATAGGGCGTGAGAGCGAGCCAAACACGCTGGCCGTGCCATGGAGAGGAAAAAGCGACGGCGCTGGGGTGGACGACCTGCCGAGAGTTGTCGTAGGTGTTGAAATCGATCGGAGTCGGCTTGCCGAGGGCGATCGAGAAGTCGGTACCGGCCGTCGCTACTTCTCCGTCGGCGAGGTAGGGCTGAGTGACAGGCTCACCGGAGCAGCTTGCGACGGCTGCCACCATCCACGCTGCGCCACCCAAGGCAAGGCCACGCAGGAGCACGTTGATGCATGCGCGAGCAAGATGCTGGTCAGGCGACATGTACTAACTCCCAAGGCGCAACGGCGCGGATTGGAAAGCGGCGCATCCACCGGTGACGGACGAACCGAGAGCTCGTCAGGAACTCGGCGGCGGACCGGCGTATTGTAGTAGACTTCTCCGTCGCGGGCCAGACCCATTATGGGGCGGAGCGGCGCAATTGAGTGACAGCGCAACTGAGGCGCGCACGCAACAGGAGCTCGGCCCAGTTCACGACGGCCTAACGGCGAGCGGTCGCCAAGCCCGTCTTCTGGCCCTGGACGTGTTTCGAGGGCTGACGATCGTTGGGATGCTCCTCGTCAATGTTCCGGGCGACGCGAGCGCTGTGTATACACAGCTTCGCCATAGCGCATGGAACGGATGCACCATCGCCGACGTCGTATTCCCCTTCTTTCTCTTTGTCGTCGGTATCACCACGCATCTCTCGCTAAGCTCTCGCGCGGCGCGTGGTGACAGCGACGGCGTGCTGCGCCGCCAGATCCTGCGACGCGGGGCGCTGCTCTTCGCCATTGGGTTCCTGCTCAATTGGTTCCCGTTTTATCAGTATGGCGCGATAGCCGGGCAGTCCTCGCCGAGCTTCATCGATCACGTTGCCGCCCGACTCCTCGAGCTGCGTCTCCTTGGTGTGCTGCAGCGCATCGGGTTGGTCTACGTCGCGGCAGCGCTGCTCACCTTCCGCGCGCCGACGAAGCGCGTCGTCGTCATCGTCGTGACGCTCCTCATCGGTTACTGGCTCGCACTCACGCTGGTGCCGGTGCCCGGGCAGGAGCGCATTGGAGCGCTACTGTTGAACGAGCCGTCGCGAACGCTCGCCGCGTGGGTCGATCACGTAACGCTCGACTGGACCCGTTGGGGCCTGGGGAATCACATCTGGCGTGGCAGCGTCGAGTACGACCCCGAGGGGTTGCTTACGACACTGCCGGCGATCGCGACGACCATGATCGGCGTGCTCGCCGGTCGCTTGTTAGGCGGTCAGGGCCCGTTGAGCACGAAATTGAGGTCTCTCTTCGCCGCCGGCGCGTTGCTCGTCGCAGCCGGTCTTGTGTGGAGCATCGCATTCCCGATCAACAAGAATCTTTGGACGAGCTCCTATGTGCTCTTCACCACCGGCATCGCTTGCGCGGTACTCTCGGCGATCGCCTGGCTCGTGGATGCCAAGGGGTACAGCCGGTGGGCCCAGCCGTTGGTCGTGTTCGGTGTCAATCCGATCACGGCGTACGTTGGGGCCGAGCTCACCGCGATTCTCTTCGATTCAACGATCAAGTTCCGTGTCGACGAGCGAATGAGATCGGTGCACGAGCTGGCGTACGAGCGCCTCTTGGCGCCGTGGCTGGAGCCGCGCCTCGCATCGCTTGTGTACTCGCTGGTGTTCGTCGCGCTGTGGTACGGTCTGCTGCTCGTGCTGTATCGACGGCGAGTGATACTGAAGATCTAGACCCGCTCGACCGATCCAAGAACTCTCACGGCGTGACCGGCTGCTTCGGCTCCAGCTTCGCCGCCCACAACCCCGAGTTGAAGTCCGTCCATAAAACTCGCCCTTTCCACGGCATTGCGTTCATGACAAACGGGGCGTTAGCGGTGTAACCGTCAGGGTCATATGACTTGAACACCGCGATCTCACGCCCCTGATCGTACAGGTTGCCTAACAACTCGCCCGACACGTCGACCAGGCGTACGCCACCATCGTAGTAGGCCTGATAGAGAATGTCGTTCTCGACGATGATGTCGTGCGAGCCGTAGTCCTCGAGGTGGTAGCGCGCGACCGGTATCGGATGCATCGGGTCGGTGAAGTCGATGATGTGCGTGAAGCCACCCGACGTCTGCGCGATGCTGTTCTTCGGTGGATTCCCGTCTGGGCCGGAGAGCGAGTACGCCGTTCCTTCCCACACCCGACCGCGGCGATTCATCTCCTCGTCCCCGATGAAGAGATAGGTCTTGCCGGTGGACTTCTGAAAATACGGGTAGATCTCGTGCCCGCTGTTGACCGGATACACCGTGATCAGTTTAGGATGTTCTATCGATCCGCCGTACTTCCCATTGCCGACGTCGACGACGACTGTGCCGACGCCGCCCTGCGCCGAGTATGCGATGCCGTCACGAACCCAGAGGTCGTGCAGGCGCGCGTTCGGATGTCGATACTCACTCACGTACTTCGGATGATAGACGTCCTTCGTGTCGATGATGACGTACTTTGCACCGCCGGAGACGGCGAACAGATTCTCATTCGTCGCGAACATGTTGTGCACGCCACCCGTGAGCTCTTGTTCGAAGGTCGACGCGACTTTCGGATGAGCAGGCGTGGCGAGGTCGAGCAGCACCACGCCATTGATGCGATTCGACGCGCCTTCCCGTGACAGCGCGCCGTATCTGCCATCGGGCGACACCGTGACATCGTTGATCGTGCGCGCATCGACTTTGATCGAGTCGGTCTTCGCGATGTTGTTCATGTCCGTGATATCGAACACCATCGCGTAGCCGTCCCCGCCCCATGTGCCGACGAGACAGTAGTCACGGCCGTCGAGGCCGTGCCATGGCCAGAGGTCGGACGTGTGCGTGCTGTGGATCGTCCCGCGCCCCGTTACCGTAATGCGCTGACGTGACTCGCGCGGCGCGACCGCGATCGTCTTGCTCGCGTGCGCGCTGCCTGATTGCGCGATCAGCGTGAAGCGACCCGGATAGTTCGCCGCGAATCGACCGAATTCCATGATTCCCGGTCCGCCCTTCACGCCGCCGGGAACGAGAGAATCGTCAGGCACGTATGTGTACGACCATGTGATCGGCGCATCGGGCACCTCCGATCCATCCGCGCGACGCGCGGTCGCGAGCAGATGCACGACGTCACCAGTGCGCACCGCATCACCAGTAATCCCGATGTCGATCTTTCGCACGGGATTTGCCACGACGGTGTACTTCGCCTGCGCGCGCTTGCCCTCGGCGTCGGCGCTAATGGTTACTGTTCCTGCCTTTACCCCGGTGACGTTTCCAAAACGATCGACCGTCGCAACCGAGGGATTGGAGCTACGCCACACCGCCGCTATGTCAGTGCGCACGGTGCTATCCGGCAAATGCCCGGAAAGTCCCTGTGCGAGCGTGACATCTGTGTAGAGTCGACCAGCCTGAGTAATGCTGAGGTCGTTGAGCGCCGGCCAGCTGATCGTGAGTGGGATGTCGATCGTCGCCGGCTGACCCGCTCCGCCAAACGCGATCGCGACCGCGGTGAACGTTCCTGCTTTGGTCGCGTGCAGTTCTCCGTCGGTCCACGTGAATGCTTGCCGCGCACCCATCAAGCGAACCATCACGTCAGGGAGGACATTTCCCTGGTCGTCGAAGGCGGTGATTTTCAGCGGCGCAGTCTCGCCGGCCTTCATGATGATCTTCTCCGGCGAAGCGACGAGCTTCGCAACGGCCGGCCCGGTCCGCGGCGTGAAGCGCCCTTGCGGCTGCGCGGGCGGCTGTTGCGCGGTGAGTAGTGGCGCGCCGGCGACAACGAGCGCGGCGGCGACGGAGAGGATTCGCGTGACAATCATGATCGTGAGCTCCGATCGATATTGACTACGCCAGGCCTTCGCGGATCTTCTTGCTGGTCACCGGAGACTTCCGGTTCGTCCTCTGTCGTTACCCGGTGGAAGAGGAGCGTGCACGATGATGTTCCGAGCCCGACACTCGCGCAAGGCACGGTGCCTCGATTTGGCGATCGCACTGACGCTGTTGAGCGTACCGTGTCACGTCCGCGCTCAGCAGCAAGCCAGCGCCGGTGCGCCCGCGCCAGCTGTAGTCCCCGATAAGCCCACGAGCACCTACTGGGCTTATGTCGGCGCGGAGTCGGCGGACCTGATCCACCGGCTTCGCTTCGACTCGAAAGGCTTCGTCGTCGAGAAAACCATTCCGATCGGCGAACTGCCAACGGAAATGGAAGGTCCTCACGGAATGGCGATCTCGCACGACGGCAAGTTTCTGTTCATGACGACGGGACACGGCTTTCCCGACGGAAAGTACTGGAAGTATGAGCTCGGTCCCGACACGCTCGTTGGACAGGGACTGCTTCTCGGCAATTTCCCGGCGACGATCGACGTCACGCCCGACGGACTCTACACCTTCTCGGCGAATTTCAATTTGCACGGCGACATGGTGCCGTCGTCGGTGTCGGTAGTGTACACGCCGGAGGGAATCGAAGTCGGGCACATCGTGACGTGCACGATGCCTCATGGCAGTCGTGTCTCACCCGACGGCTTGTTTCAGTACTCTGGCTGCATGATGGATGACCAGCTCGTCGAGATCGATACGCGCGCGATGAAAGTCTCGCGGCGTTTCTCCGTCGCGAAGGGAAAGGAGGGACCGCTCCCGCCCGACGGCGGCGACATGCTCGCGATGTGGATCGACGGCGCCAGGAAGATCTCGAAAGGCGTCACCGCGGATCCGGCGCAAGTGGGATACAACGCGATGGGCGGAATGCGTCACGCGACGGCGCCGGCCACCTGCTCGCCAACCTGGGCGCAGCCCTCGTTCGACGGACGCAAGATTTTCGTCGCCTGTAACAAGGCAAATGAGATTCTCGAGGTCGATCGCGACAGTTGGTCGATCACGCGCCGGCTGGCGACGGGCCGCGGACCCTACAATCTCGCGGTGACCCCCGACGGCCGTCTTCTGTTAGCAACTTTGAAACCAGCGGCCTCCTTCGAGGTCTTCGATCTCGCTTCCGGCAAGAGCCTCGGCCAGTTCAAGAACTCGACGACGCTCGCCAACGGCATCGCCGTGGCGCCGGACTCTCGTTATGCGTTCGTGAGCTCCGAAGGCGTCGGTGCAGCCCCGGGCAAGGTGGACGTGTACGATCTGCGAGCGCTCGCCAAAGTCGGCACGGTGGACGTGGGGCAACAGGCGGGCGGTATTGCGTTTTGGAAGATGCAGCAGCCCACGCCATAGATGTCTCCGCTCGTCAGCGAATTGTATTCGCTCTAGACAGCTGACGCGAGCAGCGCCAACGTCAATCGACTCTTCACCAGGAACCCACCATGCGCCGAGTTCTCTCCGTTCTCAGCATTTCCCTTCTTCCTTGCGTGGCGGCCGCGCAGGCAGCGCCGGTCAGCGACGCGTTCAAGCAGAACGCCCAAAATGTCGGCAAGAACCTGATCGCTGCCGCCGAGGAGATGCCCGCCGACAAGTACGGCTTCAAGCCGACTCCGGCGCAAATGAGCTTCGCCGACGTCGTCGTCCACCTCGCGCAGGGGAACGACTACCTCTGCGGCGCGATCAGCGGCAGCAAGGCACCAACGCGCGCAAAGATCGACGCCTCTGCCTCGAAGGACGCGCTCCTGGCCCGTTTGAAGGAGACGTTCCAGTTTTGTGACCAATCGCTGGCCACGGTCGATGATTCGAAGCTCAACGAGCAGATCCCCTTCTTCGGCGGTAAGCCGTGGAGTCGCGCGGCAATCATGACGCTGACGACGGGCGACTGGGCGGATCACTATAGCCAATCGGCCATCTATCTTCGCCTCAACGGACTCCTGCCGCCCACAGCGAAGAAGGCGGGGATGTAAGGGGTGTCATCCGAGCGCCGCGAGTTTAGCGCTCGCTAATCACTGTCGTTCGCGCCACGCAGTTTCTTGATCAGCGTCGGCGCGAACGACAATGCGAACATCGCCGCTACGACCAGCCCGGCGACGACGAACGCTCGCCGGTCGCTCCCGGTAATGCCGGCCATCACTCGCTCCCCGACATATACCGCCGCGATGGTCCCCGGCAGAATCCCAACCGCCGTGCCCGCGAGAAACGGCAAGAACGGCAGGTGAGCGACACCGGCGCCGTAGTTGAAGATGCCGAACGGCATGATCGGGAGCAGCTGGAAGCGGAGCGTCGTGAGGAAGACGCTGCCGTGCCGCATGTCGCGAAGCTTCCCATGAAAGCGTCCCAACAGTCGCCGCGCGACGCCGGACCAAGCCGACCGCGCCAAAAAGTACCCGCCGGCGGCGCCAATGAGCGACGCGATCAGCACGAACAGCGTGCCGCGAATGACGCCGAACACCGCCCCGGCGCCATATGCCAGGGGCGACACCGGCGCGGCGAGCATGGCGAGTCCGCTGTAGACGGCAACGAAGATTGGGCCGAGCCAAGGGGTATCCTGCACCCGTTGGGCGGCGGCGTCGAGTTTCCTCGGATCCTTGAGATTGAAATAGCCGTGCCGCCACGCAATCACGATGAACACCCCCAGCGCCACGAGCGGCAACGCGACTCGAATCCAATCGGCGACGGACGCGCGCTCGTGCTGTCCCTCTCCATCCTCGCGATGAAGGGGCGACTGGTGCCGATTGCGCTTCGACCTGATCGTCGTGGCCGACGAACGCCGTGTTGGAGGCAAGCTCCTCGGTGACGGTGGCCCGTCAGAAGAGCAAGCCATGCGCCATCGCCCGCGTCGCCTTATCTTCGCGCAATCGCGGTTCGCTCCGACGCCATTTCTTCCTTGCCAATCGAGGTCCGATGCTCCGTCGTGCCCTCTCTCGCCCAAGCGCATGGCTCGCCGCGATGGCGGTGATCAGTTTCCAGACACCGGTCGCCGCCGCGCAAGGCGATGTGGGCGGCCGCGCCCGCGCCGCGGCACGCGCCTATCGAGAGCATAACGAGGCGGCCATCATTGGCGAGTTCACGACGCTGCTCGCCGTGCCCAACCTGGCGAGCGACTCCGTCAACATCTGGCGGAACGCCGATCTATTGGTTCGAATGCTGGCCGCGCGGGGCTTTCGCAATACGAAGCTGCTGACCGTTCCCGGCGCACCACCGGCGGTCTACGGCGAGCTGCCGTCTCCGGGTGCGACGCGCACGCTCGTGCTATACGCTCACTACGACGGCCAGCCCCTCGATCCGAAGCAAT
>DATEHJ010000445.1:0-10553 GCA_035279645.1 Gemmatimonadaceae bacterium | reverse complement strand
TCACGCCATAGGCGACGACACCGTAGATCCCCACCGCCGCCAGCACCAGCGCGAGCACACTGAACGCCGTCATCAGGCGCATTGCCAATCGGCGCGACGACACCGACTCGGCGACGATCCGCGGCATCGTTCGCACGTCGTAGACGCTCTGCTCCGCGTCGACGGACCGAATCGCCTCGATCACCGGTGTCATTGGGATTTCCGACTCCGTCGCGCTGCGCACGGCGAGAACCATCCGGTCCTGCGTCCACTGCCGGTAGCTCCAGTAGACTTGCGGCAGCGGATCGACGTCGAGTCCGATGGCGCGCACGTGCCTAACCACCCCGATGACCCGGAGCCAACGCCGTCGTTGCCACGGCGGCTCGCGAAGGCTCTTGCCGATCGCCGTTTCGCCCGGCCACATCGCGCGCGCGAGTCGGTCGTCCACGATGACGACCGGGGGCGCGTCGGCGTCGTCGTGCTCGGTGAATTCACGGCCGGCGATGAGCTCGATGCCCATTGTCCGGAAGTAATCGGGGCTCACCGTGCGCGTATCGACGTTGGTCAGCTCGTCAGGCGTCGCCGTCGCGTGCTCGACGTGCACCGGATTGGTCTGACCGCCGGACAGTGGGATGCGATTGACGAGACCCACGCTCGCGACACCCGGTATTGCCCGCACCGCGTCGACCAACTGGGTGTAGTAGTCGGCGACTTCGTGGTTTGAGGGGTGCTTGCTGCGCGACACCTCGAACTTAAGGGTCGTGACGCGCGCCGGTCGGAATCCCGCGTCAACGTGCGTCAAATTGATCGCGCTTCGAATCAACATACTAGCGCCGACCAGCAGCGGAATCGCGAACGCGATCTGTGCCGCGACTCCGATTCGACGCGCCATCGACCGGCGCCGACCGACCGTCGATGACCGGCCGCCGTCTTTCGTCATCGTCGTAAAGTCGGAACGCCATGCCTGCATCGCCGGCGCCACGCTCGCCGCGAGGCCGGTGAGCATCAGCAGGCCGAGGGATACCGCCATGACTGGCGCGCTGAGCCCGATGTTCTCCAGACGCGCAAGGCCCGCCGGCGCACTCAGGACGAACAGGCGCAGGGCCCACGCGGCGACGGCGACGCCGAGCGCACCACCTAACGCCAAGATGGGCACTGCTTCGGCGATCGCCTGAGCGATGAGCCGTGGACGTGTCGCTCCAAGCGCGAGTCGAACAGCGAACTCGCCGCGCCGCGCACTGGCCCGCGCGCCGAACAAGCTCGAAAGATTGAGGCACGCGATGGCGACGAGAAACGACACGGCTGCCCACAGCAACACCAGGAAGGGACGTACCTCTCGGATGGCATCGTCGAGCATCGAGTCGACGAAGAACCCCACGCCGACGTTTATACCATACGTATCCGCTAATCGCCTGGCCAGCGCCGTTGCCGCTCCACGCGCCTGGGCCAACGTCAGTCCCGGCGCGAGACGCGCGACCACGTTGTAGTTCTCGGTTTCGGCGCGCGTCAGCTCGGCGGGGCGCAAGACGAGCGGCACCCACGCCTGAAAGTCGGCGGATGGATACCGAAAGTGCGGACCCATGATTCCGATAACAGTGTGCGGCGATCCGTCGATACTGATCTGACGCCCGACGATATTCGGGTCGGCATCGAACCGCCCTCGCCAAAGGGCGTCGCTCAGGAGCACGACATGCGCGCGACCTGCCTGCGCTTCGTCGGCGGTGAATGTGCGGCCCAGAGCCGCCGAGATACCGAGGATGGCGAAGAGGTTCGTCTCGACGCGGGCGCCTTGCAATCGCTGGGGGTCGCACTCGCCCTGAGTGCAAGCGCCCACCAGATTGAGGTTCACCTTCTCGACCAGAGCAACACCCGTGAAGACGTTAGGCAGGCCACGGAGCGCGATGGCATCGGCCGCCGCTGGGTAGTTGCGCGCCGAGTGTCGCTCCAGCCAGATGCTCACGAGCCGGTTCGGCTCACGAAAGGGTAGCGGGCGAAGCATCACGCCATAGACCACGCTAAAAATCGCGGTCGCGGCGCCGATACCTAACGCGACAAGCGCCACGCCGGTGAGGCCAAAGACGAGCGACTTGCGAACGACACGCACGCCAAAACGGACGTCGCGGATTGCCTCTCGGAGCGAGGCGCCGGGGCGTTCATCGCGCGACGCTTCCTGCGCGGCGTCGACGCTGCCAAAGGTGAGGCGAGCCGCGCGTCGCGCCGATTCGGCGGACATCCCCCGCGCGACGTTCGCCTCGGTCTCGCGCTGGAGGTGAAAGCGCATCTCCTCGGCCAGATCGGCGTCGACGCGTTCGCCGCGGACCACTGCGCGAAGCCACGCGACGATTTGAAAAATGAGTCTCATCAGGTAATCCTCGACTGCCTAAGCGGTCCGCATGACCAACGAGATCGCCGCCGACAGCCGTTCCCAGTCGGCGCGCTCCTGCTCGAGTCGACGGCGACCGGGAGCCGTTAGGCGATAGAACCGCGCTCGCCGGTTGGTCTCGGACAGGCCCCAATCGGCAGTGATCCAGCCCTGGCGCTCGAGTCGCTGTAGCGCCGGATAGAGCGAGCCCTGGTTGACCTGGAGCACGTCCTTCGAGAGAAGCTGGATCCGTTGCGCGATCGCCCAGCCGTGCAGCTTCTCGGTGGCGATCGTGCGCAGAATCAGGAGGTCGAGCGTCCCCTGGACGAGGTCAGTGGGCTTCGTCACCTTGGCCTTGGTTATCTACAAGACGGAGTATGGCGGTACTGTTGTAGATAAACAAGGGGGAAGCTGGTTGCGGTAGGGCTCGCGGGCCTGCAGCTTTGCTCTGGACACGCTGGCTCTCGCAAAGGCTCACCGTGAATCGGCTCTTCGTTTCCATTGTACTCCTCGCGGAGCTCGCCGCACCACCGGCGAGTGGACAGCGCGCACCCCTTCAAGCCGGCGCCACGCCTGCGTCAATCACGCGTCTCGTTATCGACCCGGCGCTCGGCCGTGACACGATCAGCCGTCACATCTACGGCCAGTTCGCCGAGCATCTGGGGCACGGCATCTATGATGGTGTGTGGACGAAAGATGGGAGCGGACAATGGCATCTGCGCGACGTCGTCGTCGAGGCGCTGCGACGGATCCGTGTGCCTAACGTGCGCTGGCCTGGCGGCTGCTTCGCCGACTACTACCATTGGCGCGACGGTATCGGCCCCGCCGCTCGGCGGCCACACATGGTGAACACCGTCTGGGGAAACGTTGTCGAGGACAACAGCTTCGGGACCGACGAGTATATGGAGCTCGTGAGGCGCATCGGGGCGGAGCCGTGGGTTGTCGGCAACGTGGGAACTGGATCGCCGCGCGAGATGACGGAATGGTGGGAGTATCTGAACCACCCCGGTGGCAGCACCCTGGCCGACGAGCGCAAGGCAAATGGTCACGCCGCGCCCTACAACGTGCGCCGCTTCGGTGTTGGCAACGAGAGTTGGGGGTGCGGCGGCGCCATGCGCCCGGAGTTCTACGCCGACAACTACCGGCGATTCGCGGAGTTCCTGCGTTCGTTCAACGATTCGACGCGCCCGTTTCGCATCGCGACTGGTCCGAACACTGGCGACTACAACTGGACTGAGGTCGTTATGCGCGAGGCCGGCAACATGATCGACGGCCTCGACCTGCATTACTATACCGTCGTCGGCCCCTGGGCGCACAAGGGCTCCGCCACCCAATTCGGCGAACGCGAATGGTTCCTCGCCATGAAAGGCGCGCTACGGATGGAGGAGCTCGTGACGCGTCACTCGGCGATTATGGACAAGTACGACCCGCGCAAGCGCGTCGCGCTCATCGTCGGCGAGTGGGGGATGTGGCACGACGTCGAGCCGGGCACCAATCCAGGGTTCCTCAACCAGCAGAACACACTGCGCGACGCGCTCGTCGCCGCAATCTCGCTCGACATCTTCAACCACCACGCCGACCGCGTGCGCGGAGCGAACATCGCGCAGATGGTGAACGTGCTGCAGTCGATGATCCTCACGCGCGGATCACAGCTGGTTCTCACGCCGACGTATCACGTGTTCGAGATGTACACCGTGCACCACGACGCTGTGCTCGTGCCGCTCACGCTCGCGGAGACGGGCTACTACGTGTTTGGAAGCGACTCCGTCCCTGCCGTGAGCGCGACCGCGTCGCGGGACCGCGACGGTGTCGTTCATCTAACGATGTCGAACGTCGACCCCGACCGGGCGCGTACGGTTGTCGCCGACCTGCACGGGATGACCGTGAGCGGCGCCACGGGACGAATTCTCGCCGCGCCGGCGATCAACAGCTACAACTCGTTCGAGCGGCCTGACGTCGTGCGACCAGCGACCTTTACCGGTGCGCGGATCGCTGACGGTCGCCTAACGGTGCTGTTGCCGCCGAAATCGATCGTCGCCCTCGAACTGCGCTGAGCAAGCCCTAATCGCTCCGCAACGCCTCGATCGGATCCACGCTGCTCGCGCGCCGCGCGGGCAGGTAGCTGGCTAGCCATCCAATCCCCACCATCGTCAGCGACATCGCCGCAAATACCAGCGGATCCACGGCCTTCACATCGTAGAGAAGTGTGCCGAGGAAGCGCGTGGACGCGAACGCGACGGGCACACCGATCGCCACACCGACGAGCACGACCTTCGTACCCTCCGAAACGACCTGGCGACGCACGACGCCGGTCGTCGCGCCGAGGGCCATTCGCACACCGATCTCGCGCGACCGCTGCGCCACGACATACGACAGCACGCCGTACAGGCCCACAGCGCCGAGGAAGAGCGCCAGCACCGAGACAACGCCGAGCGTGAGCATGGTAAAGGAGAGTTGAAGCATCGACCGCCGAGCCAGGAACTCCATGGTGTACTCACGGTACACGGGCGCCTCGGGCGCGATCTCGCGCACCAGCGCGCGCACCTCCCGCTTTAGCAGTTCGGCGCGCGGCGACTTCACAACGTACGCGGGCGAGCCCATCCCCCATGCTCTCGCCGACGGACCGGTAAGCGGGAAGTAGATCACCGCCTCGCCCGCCTCCCGCCAGTCGTTCTGCTTCACGTCCTTCACTACACCAACCACGGTGAACGTCAAAGAGTCCTGTCCGCCGAACCGTGGCCGGATTGTTCTCCCGAGCGGATTCTGCCCGGGCCAGAGTCTCTGTGCAGCCGCGCGACTTACGATGACGTTGGAGTTCGGCGTCACCGCCTCGTCGTTGTTGAATGTGCGGCCCTGCAGCAGCGAAATCCCCATCGCATGGAAGTAGTCGCCGCCCGTGAAGTTCATGTTGACGAGCATGCCACCGCCCTCGCTCGACATCCCCTCGGCGGTGACGCGGACGCCGCTCGTGCCCTCGTCCAGCGGGATGTTGTTCACGACGCCCACAGCGGTCACGCCCGGCAGTGCGCGCAGCCGGTTCATCATGTTCAGGTGCATCGTGCCTAACGATGGACCGTCGCGGAGGCCTGGCTGGTCCGGGGCAAACTGGAAGGTGTAGATGTCTTTGATGTCATAACCCGGATCCACGTTTCGCAGTCGCTGAAAGCTCTCCACCAGCAGCGCCGAGCCGATGATCAACACGAGCGCCAGCGCCGTCTGGCCCGCTACGAGCAGGTCGCGTCCCCAGCGACGCCGCCCGGTGGAGCCGCGGCCGCCTTCGCGCAACGCGGTCAAGTCGGGTGACGATGCACGGAGCGCCGGCGCGGCTCCACACGCGAGCGCCACGAGGAGCACGAGCGCAAAGGTGACAGCAAGCGTCGGGAAGTCGAGGTGAACCTCTCCAAGTCGTGGAACGCCTTCGGGCGCCGCCTGCAGAAAGACCGGAAGAGTCACGGCGCTCAAGATCATCGCGAGCACTCCCGCGGCAAGCGCGACGACGACCGCTTCCGCCAATTGAAAGCGCACGAGCTGCGCGCGCGACGCGCCGATCGCGCGGCGCACGGTGAGGTCGCGGCGTCGCGATTCGGCCCGAACCATGAACAGATTGGCAACGTTCGCACAGGCGATCAGAAGGACGACGCTGACCGCGCCAAGCAAGACCCAGAGCGACGTCTTGAGCGTCGGACCAACCATGCGTTCCAGCACCGGACCAACGAGAGCTCGATACTGTCCAATGAGGCGAGCATAGTTAGGCGGTCCGCCGAAGCGGGCCGGCAACCCCTTCGCGATACCAGTCAGCTCAACAGCCAGCTGCTCCGTCGTGACACCGTCCTTCATGCGCGCCACGACTGGTGCCCCCAAACTGCCGGCGCGCACCTGATCGAGCCGCACATCACCGGAGACCCACAGCATCGTCTTGTCGCTCGGGAAGTGGAATCCGCGCGGCATCACGCCGATGACGCGCTTGAGGCTGTCCGAAACGAAGAACGATTGTCCGATCACCGATGGATCGCGGCCGAACCACGTGCTCCAGAGCTCGTCGCTGATCACGACCGCGTCGTCGCCGTCTTCGGTCACGGGGAGCCGTCCGAGTTGCGGACGCACGCCGAGCGTGGCGTACATGCCGTTCGTCGGCCATGCCATGGGTATCCGCTCGACGCGATCGTTCGTGCGGAAGGTCGAGGTCCCCCCGCCGAAGATGAAGATGCCATCGATCAGCTTCGATCTCTCCTTGTATTGCAGATAAAAGTCGTTCCCGAGATCGAACCGCTCCGGCAGATCGGACCCCTTTGCGTTGCCCTGCACGAACACCAGGCGGTCCGATTTCGGAAACGGGAGCGGATCGAGCATGACGGTGTTGACGACGCCGAACATGCCGGCGGTGGCGCCGATCGCCACGGCCAGTGTGCCGACAGCAGTGACGAGGAATCCCGGCGTGCGCAGGAGCGCGCGCGATGCGTGTCGCATGTCGCGGCCTGCGTCTTCCAGCCAGGAGAAGCGCTGCCCGTGATAGAAGTTGTCTTCCGCGATGGCGACGTTGCCGAAGTTGCGTCGCGCGGCGCGCTCGGCATCCGCGCGCGACATGCCCTGCGCCTCGAGGCGTTCGACTTCCATCTGGAGGTGCGAGCGGATCTCGTCCTCGAAGTCGCGTTGCGAGCGGCGGCCGAACATCAGGCACTCTCCGTGGTGGGCCCCGGTTCCATGACCCGGGCAATGGATTCGACGAGTCGATTCCAGCGGCTGGTCTCGATGGTGAGGTTCTTCCGGCCGAGCGCGGTGAGTGAATAGAAGCGCGCGCGGCGATTGTTGTCGGATGTCCCCCAAGACCCTTTGATCCAACCACGCTGCTCGAGGCGCTGGAGCGCGGGATACAGCGACCCGTGATCTATGAGGAGTGTTTGTCCCGACCGCGTCTGGATGGCGATGGCGATACCGTGGCCGTGATGTGCGCCGAGCGCCAGAATACGCAGGACGAGCAGATCGAGAGTGCCCTGGAGGAGGGCGTGGGAGTCGGTTCTAGTAGTCATTCTACTAGAGTATGTGGCCGGCTCTGGTAGAATGTCAACTAGAGCAGTCATGGTTCGATGGCGACGCGGCTCGACGTCGGCGGGAGGGCGGGGGTGATTGACGAGGCCGCCCACCGAGGCGTATCTCAGTCATGCCCCTTCCGATTCGACTCGCGCGCTCGATCGCCGCTGTCGCCGCCCTTTCGGCGATCGCCATCCGTCCCGCACTCGCGCAGCAGGACACGCCCGGTCCGGCCCGGCTCCGCTTCGGGATCTCCTTCCCTGCCGCTCGCAGCGCAGTACCACTCGACGGGCGCGTCATTCTCGTCATCTCGAACAACGACCGGAGTGAGCCGCGCTTCGAGAACAACGTCTACGACGCCGACACGCAGCTCGCGTTCGGTGTCGACGTCGACTCGCTGCGACCGGGACAGGAGGCGTTCGTCGACGGAGCGACATTCGGATATCCCCTCAAGAGCGTCGCCGACATTCCGCCGGGCGAATACTGGGTTCAGGCAGTGCTCAACAAATATGAGACGTTCCATCGCGGCGACGGACATGTCGTCAAGCTGCACATGGATCAGGGCGAGGGTCAGCATTGGAACACGTCGCCAGGGAATCTCTACAACAAGCCGATGAAGGTGCGTGTCGACCCGAGAGCGGATGCGGTGATCCACCTCTCGCTCGACCAGGAGATTCCGCCGCTCCCGAAGCCTAACGATACCAAATATGTGAAGTACGTCCGTATCCCGAGCCCGCTCCTCTCCAAGTTCTGGGGACGGCCGATGTACCTCGGCGCCATCGTGCTCCTCCCGCAGGGTTTCGACGAGCATCCGAACGCGCGCTACCCGCTGATGATCAACCACGGGCACTTCATGTCCGAGCTGCGCGGTTTCCGGGAAATGCCAGCGCCTAACGCGAAGGGCGCCGATCCGGCGTATGAGTTTTACAAACAGTGGACCTCGCCCGGCTATCCGCGGATGCTGATGGTCGTCATCCAGCACGCGAATCCGTATTACGACGACTCATACGCGGTGAACTCCGAGAACGTCGGCCCGTACGGTGACGCGATCAACCGCGAGCTGATTCCGTATCTCGAGAAGCGCTTCCGCGGCATCGGTCAGGGGTGGGCGCGCGGAACTTTCGGCGGCTCGACAGGTGGATGGGAGGCGTTGGCGACGCAAATGTTCTACCCCGACGACTACAATGGGGCTTGGGCAGCCTGTCCAGATGCCATCGATTTTCGAATGTATGAAGTCATCAACATCTACGACGAAAAAAACGCCTTCTATAACAATGGTGATTGGAAGAAAACACCGCACGCCGACGGCCGAGACTACTACGATCACCTCATGTCCGTCACCGAGGAGGACGTGCACTGGGAGCTCGTGCTCGGAACGCACGGCCGCTCCGGCGACCAGTGGAACATCTGGCAGGCGGTCTACGGCCCTGTCGGTGCTGACGGCTACCCGAAGTACATCTGGGATCCGATGACGGGCGAGATCGACCACGGCGTCGCCGCGTACTGGCGTGACCACTACGATCTTCGCAACATCCTCGAGCGCGACTGGACGACGTTAGGCCCGAAGCTCACCGGCAAGATTCATCTCTACGTCGGCACAATGGACACCTGGCACCTGAACAATGCCGTGTATCTCATGGAGGAATTCCTCAAAAAGGCGAAGAACCCTGCCGCCTACGCCGTAGTCGAGTACGGCGATCGCAAGCCACACTGCTGGAGCGGCCACGACACCGGCTACTGGCTTCGCCAGCTCGATGAGCGAATTCGCAAGACGGCGCCGAAGGGGGCGGACCTAACGAGCTGGCGCTATTGAGCGCCCACCCGACCAACCATGCTCGTTATTCTCATTGCCCTAGCCGTGGCGCTGGCCGTGGTGCTAGTTCTGCGACGCCGCAAGGCGTTGCCCGCTCCGCGGGTACGGGTCGGTGAGATTCCGCGCGTTCTCCAACTCGTTTCCGAAACTCATCACGACGGCACGTTCGCCGTGTTTCTCTTCGGCGAACGAGGCCAGTCGCCGGCAAGCGCGGATGCGTTGAATGTTCAATTCTCGATTGAGAACGGTCAGGTTGGGCTCGATTGGGTTCTGCTCGCACAGCCCAACCTCGCTGCCCGCGATCGCGTCGCTGCTTTCTTCGCTCAGCGAAGGAGGCCACTCGTCGAGCGCACGGAAAACGGAGTCAGTTATCTACGTGTGGAGACTGGCGATCTCGCGGGACTCTGTCGCGATCTCCTTCGTTCGGTATTTGGCGTTACCGATCAGCAGGACATGGTGCTGATCCCCGAGGGCTTCGACTGGACATCGACGGATTCTTCTCGCGGGGTGTAAACGCCGACCTCTCTGGTGGCATCTCATCTCGTCGTGGGGTCGTTTCACTCGGCGGGTTCACCACGGGAGGACGCGATGAGGAAGAGCATCCTACTTCTCTTACTGATTGGGACGGCTGGGCTCGGAGCGGCGAGCTCGCACATGGGGGGATGGGCGGTCGTCACCGTCGATGACCTTCCGGACTACGTGGTTGCGGACCAACCGATCAAGCTCTCATTCGTCGTGCGCCAGCACGGGATGCGACCAGTCGACGGACTGGAGCCGGCTTTGGACGCGAAGCTGGGGAGCTCGACGATCTCGGTAAAGGCGCAGGCGCAGATGAGCGGTTTCGCCGAATCTGGTCGCTACGTCGCGACATTGAATCTGCCGCGCGCTGGCGACTGGACAGTCACGATTCACAGCGGCTTCGGCGCAGAGTCGGCGACGATCCTTCCGTTGCGCGCGGTGGAAGCCGGCGCGGTGCCGCGGGCGCTCTCCGATGTGGAGCGCGGGCGACGGCTTTTCATCGCGAAGGGGTGCTTCACCTGCCACGTGAACACCGAGGTGACGACGGCGCGTAGTGTGAGCGTGGGGCCGGAGCTCACGGGGCGACGTTACCCGGCGGCGGCTCTCGCCAAGTTTCTAGCGAATCCCGACAGCATCCAGCTGACCCAGCTCCCGCGGAGTGCTTGGGTGAAAATGCCGAATCTCGGTCTCAAGGAACGAGAGATCGCGTCGCTGGTCGCGATGATCAACACCGGCCGGGAAGTCTCGGCCCGATGATGCCCGACGCCTAACGAATGCGATACACCTTCATCGCATCGTGAGCGCAATCCGGCCGACGACGTGTCCGCGTTCCTCGCGCACGTGCGCCTTCGA
>DATEHJ010000444.1:0-2559 GCA_035279645.1 Gemmatimonadaceae bacterium | reverse complement strand
TCCTCGAGAACACGTTCCGCTCGGTGAACATCGGCCTCGTGAACGAGATGGCGATCGTCTGCGACAAGCTCGGCGTCAACGTGTGGGAAGTGATCGACGCCGCCGCGACGAAGCCGTTCGGGTTCATGAAATTCACGCCCGGCCCCGGCATCGGCGGCCACTGCATTCCGCTCGATCCGCACTATCTCGCCTGGAAGATGCGGACGTTGAATTACAAGACGCGCTTCATCGATCTGGCGAGCGAGATCAACAGCCAGATGCCGGCGTTCGTCGTCGAGAAGGTGTCGCACGCGCTCAACCTCGATCGCAAATCGGTAAACGGCAGCAAAGTGCTCGTGCTTGGCGTCGCCTACAAACGCGACATCGACGACGTTCGCGAGAGCCCGGCGCTCGACGTGATCCGGTTGCTCGAGGAGCTGGGGGCCGAGGTCTCGTTCCACGATCCGTACATTCCCGCCGTCCGCGAAGACGGGCACATGCGCGAGGGCGTCGACCTCACGTCGCAGATGTTGGCTGACACCGACGCCGTCGTGGTGGTGACGGATCACCATTCGGTCGACTATCAGTTCGTGATGGACCACGCTTCGCTCATCGTCGACAGCCGCAACGTGATGCGCAATCTCGTCCAGACCAAGGCGCGCGTCGTGTCGCTGTCCGCCGCGTCGGTCGGTTCCTCGCCGGCCACCGTTTGATGGCGCGCTCCGAATGAACATCTGCGTCGTCGGGACGGGCTACGTCGGCCTCGTCGTTGGCGCCTGCCTCGCCGAGACGGGGAATCAGGTGATCGGGGCCGACGTGAACGCCGACAAGATCGCGGGGCTCAAGAACAACGTCCTGCCGATCTACGAGCCGGGACTCGATCGGCTCGTCGAACACAATCAGGTGGCGAAGCGACTGTCGTTCACCACGGACGTCGCGTCGGCGATCGCGAGCGCCGAAGTGGTGTTCATCGCCGTGGGCACGCCGCCCGACGAAGACGGCTCGGCGGATCTGCGCCACGTGTTGGCGGTCGCCGAAGAGATCGGCCGCAACATGACGCGCGAAACGGTGGTGGTCACCAAGTCGACCGTCCCCGTCGGGACCGCGGCGAAGGTGACCGAGTGCGTCGGCCGGTTCGCGCGCTTCCCGTTTCACGTCGTGAGCAATCCCGAATTCTTGAAAGAGGGTGCGGCGGTCGACGACTTCATGAAGCCCGACCGTGTCGTCCTCGGCGCCGAGACCGACCACGCGCGGAGCGTGATGGCCGAGCTCTACGCGCCGTTCGTGCGCACCGGCAAGCCGATCATCTTCATGGACATTCCGTCCGCCGAGATGACGAAATATGCCGCCAACGCGATGCTCGCCACGCGCATCTCGTTCATGAACGACATGGCGAATCTCTGCGAGCGCGTGGGCGCGAACGTCGATCTCGTGCGCAAAGGGATTGGCAGCGACGACCGGATTGGGCCGGCGTTCCTGTTTCCAGGGCCCGGCTACGGCGGGTCGTGCTTTCCGAAGGACGTGAAAGCGCTGATCAAGACGGCGCGCGACGAGTCCACCTGTCTGCAGATTCTCGAAGCGGTGGAAGCGGTGAACGACGCGCAGAAGCATCGCATGTTCCAGAAGCTTGCCGACGCGCTCGGGGCCGATCTGCGCGGCGCGCGCGTGGCGGTGTGGGGATTGGCGTTCAAGCCGAACACCGACGATTTGCGCGAAGCGCCGGCATTGACGCTGATCGACGAGCTGCTCGCCGCGGGTGCGTCGGTGACGGCGCACGATCCGGTGGCGATGCCCGAAGCCAAACACCGACTCGGCGACCGCGTCACGTTCGCGGCGTCTGGCTACGACGCGCTCACCGGCGCCGACGCGCTGGCCGTGGTCACCGATTGGAACGAATACCGGCACCCCGACTTCGCGCGCATCAAGCAGACGCTCAAGCGGCCGATCATCGTCGACGGTCGCAATCTCTACGCGCTGAACCGGATGGCGTCGATGGGGTTCGACTATCACTCCATCGGCCGGCCGGCCGTCGCCTGAACCGAGCGTGAAAGTCGTCATCACGGGCGCGGCGGGCTTCCTTGGCTCGCATCTCGCCGACCGGTTCTTGCGCGACGACCACGAGGTGATCGGTGTCGACAACTTCGTCACCGGATCGCGGGAAAATGTGCGTCACCTCGCGGACCACCATCGATTTCGCCTCATCGAAGCCGATGTGTCGGCAGGCATTCCGGTCACGGAGCCGATCGACGGCGTGCTCCACTTCGCCTCTCCGGCGAGTCCGATCGACTACTACGAGCTTCCCATCGAGACGCTCAAGGTCGGATCGTACGGCACGCATCACTGCCTCGAGCTCGCCCATGCCGGCAAGGCGCGCTTTTTTCTCGCGTCGACGTCCGAGGTCTACGGCGACCCGCTCGAGCATCCGCAGCGCGAGTCGTACTGGGGGAACGTCAACTCGATCGGGCCACGCAGCGTCTACGACGAGGCCAAGCGCTACGCCGAGGCGCTCACCATGGCGTTCCACCGCCACCGCGGGGTCGATGTGCGGGTCGTGCGCATCTTCAACACCTACGGCCCGCG
>DATEHJ010000443.1:0-3401 GCA_035279645.1 Gemmatimonadaceae bacterium | reverse complement strand
TTTGCTTCTGATCTACATCGACAACGCACTGCTCGACTCGCTGCCGGCGGGGCAGTTCGATGCGATGATGCGAAACTGCCTCACGCATGCCGACGAGCTGCGGAATGAAGGCTGTCTGATCGACTCGCAGCAGCTCGAGGCGGTCTCGACCGCCAAATCGCTCCGTAATCGCGGCGGGCGCCTAACGGTGACCGACGGCCCCTTCGCCGAGGCGAAGGAAGTTCTCGGCGGGTTCAATCTGATCGAGGCCGAGGATATGGACGAAGCGGTGCGGATCGCGGAGAGCTTTCCGTGGTCGAAGATCGGCTGCGTCGAGATTCGGCCGGTGCGCGACATTGGTGCGGTACGCCAGCGCGTTGGGGCGCGCGAACGCGCTTCGGCCGCTGAGGTGTGAGGTCCACGCCGGACTGCGGGTCCACCGTCTATCAGTTTTCGGGGTCATCAGTGAGACTGAGACTCGCGATAGGAGACGTGAGATCCTGCTTTTTCTGGGCGCCGGGCGGACATCGCACCCAGGCCGGGCCAGTCCAGTTTCGAGACGCGCAGACTCGCGATGCCCGACGTGAGACCATGGACTCAGTCTCACGTCGCGCGCCTCGCATCTCCGTGTCTCGAGACTGGACTCGCCGGGCCTGGGTGAGATGCGGGCTCGGCACAGCGAGAAGGCCCGATCTCAGAGCTCGGTTCAGACAACTGAGTCTCGGTTTCGTCAGGCGCCCGACATCGGTGCGGGCCGCTCAGGCGTGAGGTCCACGCCCGGGGCCAGGGTCCACTGTCTATCAGTTTTCGGGGTCATCAGTGAGACTGAGACTCGCGATATGAGACGTGAGATCCTGCTCTTTCTGAGCGCTGGACGGACATCGCACCCAGGCCGGGCCAGTCCAGTTTCGAGATGCGCAGACTCGCGATGCCCGACGTGAGACCATGGTCTCAAATCGGTTGTCGCGCGTCTCCGTGTCTCGAGACTGGACTCGCCGGGCCTGGGTGAGATGCGCGCTCGGCACAGCGAGAAGGCCCGATCTCAGAGCTCAGTTCGGACAACTGAGTCTCGGTTTCGTCGCCTAACGACGGCATTGACCGATACGATGCTGTCGCCATGCTCGCCACTCGATGGCGTTCGCCACTCAGGCCCGTTGTCGTCGGGCTCGGCTGAGGTTGCGGCCTCGGCGGCCTTTTCCCATGTTCTGCCCTGGCCGGGCGACGCATTCATCCGGACCTACCCTCGTGACCTGATAAGCAAACACTGATGAGCGACAGAGCACTCGGGCGGTTTCGCAGACCTCGGCCGATGGCGCGATGGCGTCTATTGATGCTCGCGGCGCTCCTCCTGCTGGCGCCCACCGCCGCGAACGCCGCGACGACGTTCACCTTTCAGGAGCGAGAAGTCGGCGAAGTCGTCGCCCTGCTCGCGCTCCTCGAGGCGATATTGATCGGCGCGCTGTGGCTGAACAGCTCGCGCCGGCGGCGGGCGGAGTTGGCGCTCCAGGCGAGCGAGACGCGGCACCGCGCCCTGCTCAAAGCGATTCCGGACTTGATGTTCGTGCTGTCCCGCGACGGACAGTATCTGGACTACCACGCGAAAAATCCCGAGGATCTGTTCGTTCCGCCGGAGTATTTCCTTGGCAAAAACATGCGGGACATCATGCCGTCCGCGCTCGACGCGCGCTTCCGAGCAGGCTTCGCGGAAGCGGTCGCGACCAGAGAGTCTGCACTTGTCGAGTATGCACTGCCGATCGGCGGCGAGGAGAGGCATTTCGAGGCGCGCGTGGTGCTGCACGACGACGTCGGATTCGTTTCCATCGTGCGCGACATCACCGAGCGCAAGCGGGTGGCGGAACAGCTCCGGAAGAGCGAGGAATTCAACCGCCGAATCATCGAAAGCAGCCCGGAGTGCATCAAGCTCCTCGAGCCCGACGGCACCCTGACCTACATGAGTCCAGCCGGGATGCGGATGCTGGAGCTCGACGAGTTCTTCATCAAAGGCAGAAACATCCTCGAGTTTCTCGCTGGGCAGGACAAGAATTCGGGAACGGAAGCGCTGGCGCGCGCGAGGGCGGGCGGCGTCGGCACCTTTCATGGGATGGTACGCACCCGGTTCGGTCGAGAGATGTGGTTCGACGCGGTGGTGTCGCCGATGCTGGACGCCAACGGCAAGGTGGAATCGCTCCTCGCCGTCTCGCGCGATGTCACCGAGCGCCGGGCGGCGGAAGACGCGCTGCGCGATACACAGGCACAGCTCGCGCGGGTGAGCCGAGCAATGACGTTAGGCGCGCTCACGTCGTCGATCGCGCACGAGGTGAGCCAGCCGCTCGCCGCGGTGCTCCTGAACGCGCGCGCCTGCCAGCGTCTGCTCGACGCCGACCCGACCAATCTCCAGCCGGCGCGCGAGTGCATCGACGACATCGAGCGCAATGCGCGACATGCGAGCGACATCATCGCCCGCGTGCGCACGCTGGTCACCAAGGCTCCGCCGCAGCGCAGCCGGCTCGACCTCAACCAGGTGATCGGAGACGTGGTCGCCCTCGTGCGCGACGATGTCGCCAGCGCGGGCGTGGTGCTCTTCACTGAGCTGGACCGGGATCTGCCTAGCGTGGACGGCGACCGCGTGCAGCTTCAACAGGTGTTGATGAACCTGATCCGCAACGGCATCGAGGCGATGGTCGACAACGGCGAGACTCCGAGACGCCTCGTCATCCGGTCGCGACGTAGCGCCACGCACTCTGTCGAAGTGGAGGTACGGGATTCAGGAGTCGGGGTCGCACGGGGGGACGAGGACCGCATCTTCGACGCGTTCTACACGACGAAGACCGACGGCACGGGCCTCGGACTCGCGATGTCGCGGAGCATCCTCCACGCGCACGGAGGGCGGCTGTGGGCCGCCACCAACGGCGACGAAGGTGGCGGCGCGACGTTCCGCTTTGTACTCGGGAGCGCGCCGGTGACCGCGCCCCCCTTGGCTATGCCGCTCGCCGCGTCCCCGCAGCCCATCGCCCCCACGGCGTAGGCATCTTCGCGGGCGGGCTCTCCGGGCTCCCAAACGGCCGTCAGGGGGTAACCTTGCTCGTCTTGCGCTCGACAATCCACTGCGCCGGAGCAAACCAGCCGCCCACGACTTCACCCGCCTTCGACATCGCGAGCTTCACGTCACCGTTAGGCGCGGAGATGACAACCGTGTCGGCCACTCCACGGGAGACGCTGATGCTCGCGGTATCGCCCGCGCCCATTCGCGCGACGATCCACTTCACCTTCTGACCCTCGGCGGGACGGCTTGCCAACGCGATCTGCTCGAGCAGCGCGAACGAGTTGACAAGGAACGGCATCGTCCGCGCTTGCGTGGGGATATTCATCTGCTGCTTCTTCCCCTGCGCTTCGAACGCGGCGGCGATCAGCGTATCGCCGAA
>DATEHJ010000442.1:0-2124 GCA_035279645.1 Gemmatimonadaceae bacterium | reverse complement strand
CACGCCGCGCTACGAGCGTCAAACACGTCACATCCATTCTTGGTCAGGCATCTTCATGTTCCGATCCGAAACGCCGTCCGACCGCCTGTTCGCCCCGCTCAAGCGAGCGTTCCGGCAGTTCCTCGCGCTACCGCTGCTCGTTGTCATCGGCTTCATTTTGCTCGGTGTAGTGATCTATGGAGCTGACGACGCCTGGTCGCGCGGCGGGGTGCCGCCTGGTTTTGGCTGGCTCGGCGATATCCTCGGCGACAGCGAGGCACTCAACACGCTGCTATCCACTGTCGCATCCAGCATCATAACCGTCACCTCTATCACGTTCTCACTGCTGCTCATTGCATTGCAGCAGGGCGCGTCAACGCTGACCACCCATGTCACCGATCAATTTCTGATGCGACGGATGAATCAATTCTATTTTGGTTTCTTTGTTGGGCTGTCAATCTACGTGCTGCAGACGCTCGTCACTGTCAGCGACACACATCGGCCGATCTTCGGTACGTCGGTCGCTTTGCTGCTCACAATCATCGCGCTCTGCCTGATTGTGGTGATGATCTATAACACCATTGATCAGATGCGGCCGACCCAGATCGTGCGCGCAATTCACGCGCATATTCTGGACGGGCGCTCCATCGAAATGGAATTCCTCGCCAGAACGCGCCGTACTCCGCGGCCGGACTTTGTCGCGGCCGGGACACTTCGCTCGCGCGAGACCGGTCATGTCGCCGCTTTCGAGATCGCACCACTGCAGAAGCTGATCAGCGACGAATTTTCCGGACGGGTCGAGGTCGAACTCAATACGCGCATCGGCTCCTATATTGCGCAGCATGATCCGCTCGCGGTGCTGCGCGTATGCGGAGGCACAACACTCGACAAGTCGGCCACCCAAAAGTTGAACGACGCGATGTTCGCGGCGATCGTCATCGACAACGAGCGCGACCTGAGCGAGGATCCGCGCTACGGCATCTACCAGCTCTCGACCATCGCGTGGACCGCGATCTCCACCGCCAAGTCGAATCCCAGCCCCGGGCGCGACGTTGTCAATGCTATACGCGACATCCTCGCGCGCTGGAGCGCACAGACGCGCGAAGTCAAGGAAGACCCGGACTCCGCGTTCGTCTATGCCGACAACACGCCTATGGAAGCGATCAATGTACTGGAGACCGCGATCCTCGTCGCATCGGAATCGATGCAGGCGCAGACGTTGACCGATGCGCTGCACACGATAACGATGCTCCTGGAGGAAGCACCCCAGCCATGGGCCGAGCGTCTCGCAGATGTCGTGCGGCGTGCCTTGTCGAGCCTCGGCGATCATGTGCTAACACGCGACCTCGAGCGTGCGCTGCTCGATCTCGAGCGTGGGCTGCGCAAGCGCGGATTTGCCGAGACGGCCCACGCCGTCGCGACTGCAATAGCGCAGTTCGCGTTGTCGCTTGGCCACATCAACTCGCGGGCGACGCGCGTTGCGGTAGCGCATGGGGCCTAATCACCGAGGGTCCACAGTGAACGCTGCCGGCTTGGGCGATAACCGGAGGCGGAATGGACGTCAGGAGAAGCGGTCTCTTTTTCCGTACAGTCCCGCGCCGCTACAGTTGCTGCCTTTTACGATTTCACTGGACCCGTCATGACCATACGTTACGACTCGATCGTGATCGGCCTCGGCGCGATGGGCTCGGCCGCGCTCTATCAGCTCGCCAAATCGGGGCAGCGCGTGCTCGGCATCGACCGGTTTGCTCCGCCGCACCGCCTCGGCTCCAGCCATGGTGAGACGCGCATCACGCGCCTCGCCTGCGGCGAAGGTCCCGAGTACACGCAGTTCGCACGCCGCTCCCACGAGATCTGGCGCGAGCTCGAGGCGAAGGCGGGCAAGTCGCTGCTCGTGCAGAACGGCTTTCTGGCGATCTCGGGTGACGGACCGCGTGCCGCCAATCACGAGAACCCGGATTTCCTCGCAACCACCATCGAGGCAGCGGAGCGCGCGAGCATTGCGCATGAGATGTTAGCGAGCGCGGAGATCAGGAAACGGCATCCCGCCTTCAACGTGCTCACAAACGACCGTGCCTATTTCGAACCGGAGGCTGGATACATTCGTCCCGAGGAATGCATTGCGGCGCAGCTCGGCGAGGCTAG
>DATEHJ010000441.1:0-3337 GCA_035279645.1 Gemmatimonadaceae bacterium | reverse complement strand
ACGGCGCGCCCGCTTCGGACGGCGCGTTGCTCGTCGGCATGGAGCGCAACATGGATCTGAGCTCGCACCGGGCACAGTCGCTCAATCGAGAGCTCGTGCAAAGCTGCGACCTCATTCTCGCGATGGGCCCGCATCACCTCGAGCGCATCGAAGCGCTCGGCGGCAGCGGCAAAGGCTACCTGCTCTCGGATTTCGCGTCCTATGGAAAATCCGTTCGGCCGATCAGCGACCCGATCGGCGCGGAGCTCGACGTGTACCGGGCGACGACCGACGAGTTGGAGGAGGAGATCCGGCGCGTGATGGATCGCATCATGGCGGAGCGCTCGTCGGGGACGACGTGATCAAACGCCCCGGGCGGCTCGTTCTCCTCGGCCGCTCGCTCGGACATTCGCTCTCGCCTCTGTTCCAGAACGCCGCGCTCGAGAAAGCGAGGCTGCCGCTGCGCTATGAAACGCTCGATGTGCCAGCAAGCGCGCTCGAAGACACCCTCGAGCAGCTCGCCGCTGTGGGAGCGGCCGGCAACGTCACGATTCCCTACAAGGAGAAAGTCTTCGAGTCCTGCGATCGCCTAACGACGATCGCCGAACGCGTGGGCGCGGTGAATACGTTCTGGTTCGAGCGTGGAGAGCTGGTCGGCGACAACACCGACGTATTCGGCTTCGACGCCGCCGTGCGATCGCTGCTCGGCGACGCGCCTAGCGGAAAGACAGTTGGCGTGCTGGGTGCCGGTGGGGCGGCGGCAGCTGTGCTCGCGGCAGTTGCTTCGTGGCCACAGAGTCGCGCTCTCGTTTTCAATCGAACGACGAGCCGCGCCGAAGCGCTGTGTGCGCGATTTTCGTCCGTGGCGCGCGTGAGCGGTGTCGAGCCGATGGCAGCCGCGGCGGATCTTGTCGTCAACGCCACGTCGGTTGGTTTGCGCGATGACGTTTTGCCCGTCGACCCTGCCCTACTCAGATCAGACGTATCGGTGCTCGACCTCGTCTACCGACAAGGGGAAACGGCATGGGTGCGCGCCGCGCGCAAGCGTGGAGTGCGCGCGTCCGACGGACTGGTGATGCTCATCGAGCAAGGCGCCGCCGCATTCGAGCGATGGTTCGGCTTTCCGCCCGATCGGGACGCGATGTGGAGCGCAGTGCGCTGATCGCGGCCACACCGCTGTCGAGCGCGCTCGGGGCGCTCGCGGATCTTGTATTGCCGCTCTGCTGCGCGAGCTGCGGCCGCGCCATCGACGCGGGAGAGCCAGGGATAATTTGTGGCCGATGCTGGGCGCGCTTGCGATTGCTACCGTCGCCTCGCTGTGACCGATGCGGACATCCGATGAGTGCGAGGGCTTGTCGATGGTGCGCGAACCTCCCGCCGTATGTGCGAGCGGTTCGAAGCGTGTGCTGGGCGACGGTAGACACGGGCCAACGCATCGTGCACTCGCTCAAGTACGAGGGTTGGTCACGCGTCGCGGTGGGGGCGGCCGCACGCATGGCGCGCCTCGATTGGCCAGACGACGTGGTCGAGGAACGCGCGGCCCTTATTCCGGTGCCGCTTGCCGCTTCCAGACAGCGCGAGCGTGGTTACAATCAGAGTGAATGTTTGGCGCGGGCGCTCGCGCTGCTGTGGAAGGTGCCGGTTCGTTGCGACGTGCTCGTGCGTGCGCGCACGACACAAACGCAGACGCGGCTGACACCCGAGGAGCGCGTGCGCAACGTGCACGGCGCGTTTGCGGCGACGGCGGCAGCGCGGACCATGCTGCGCGGGGCGCACGTCGTGCTCGTCGACGACGTTGTGACAACAGCCGCGACACTCAACGCGTGCGCGGCCGTGCTGCACGAAGCGGGCGTCCGCGTCATCAGTTATGTCACTTTTGGTCGAGCGCCGGCAATTGGCGACCGGCTCTAACGGAGAGGAGAACAGGATGGCCATTCGCGTCGGCATCAACGGTTTCGGCCGCATTGGACGTCAGGTCGTGCGCGCGGCGAAGCTGCAAGGAAGGAACGACATCGAATTCGTCGCCGTCAACGATCTCACCGACACCAAGACGCTGGCGCATTTGTTCAAGTACGACTCTGTACATCGCACATACAAAGGCGATGTCACGGCGCGTGACGGCTCGATCGTCATCGATCGAGATCCAATCAAGGTGCTCGCCGAGAAGGATCCCGCGAAGCTCCCATGGCGCGACCTCGGCGTCGACATCGTGCTCGAGTCGACGGGGCGCTTCACCGACGCCAAGGACGCGCGGAAGCACATCGACGGCGGGGCGAAGAAGGTGATCATCTCCGCTCCAGCAAAGGGAGAGGACATCACCATCGTGCTCGGCGTGAACGAAAAGAAATACGACGCCGCAAAGCACACGATCATCTCCAATGCATCGTGTACCACGAACTGTCTCGTACCGATGGTGAAGGTTGTCCGCGACAATTTTGGGTTCGTGCGCGGTTCGATGGTCACGATCCACAGCTACACGAACGATCAGAACGTGCTCGATCTGCCTCACAAGGATCTCCGACGCGCACGCGCGGCGGCGATGTCGATCATCCCGACAACGACCGGCGCGGCGAAGGCGACGTCGCTGGTGATCCCGGAGCTGAAGGGCAAGATCGACGGAATCGCGATTCGCGTTCCCACGCCCGACGTCTCTCTCACGGATCTTGCGGTAGTAGTTGAGAAACCTGTAACCGTCGATGCGATCAACGACGCGTTCCGCTCCGCGGCGAATGGCGCATTGAAGGGGATTCTCGAGTACACGGACGAGGAACTCGTGTCTTCCGATTTTATCGGGAATCCAGCCTCCTGCATCCTCGACGCAAAGAGCACGAACGTCGTGGACGGCACGCTACTCAAGGTCTCGGGCTGGTACGACAACGAGTGGGGATACTCGAGCCGCTGCGTCGATCTGCTGCGGTTCGTGGGTAAACAGATTGGAGACTAGACGCAAGGGATTAGGGGCTAGAGCATAGGGCTAGAATCAGAAAACCCTAAGCCCTACTCCCTAACCCGTATCCCCTCTGCCTCTGAAGCATGAACAAAAAGACCATTCGTGACCTCCGCGACACCGACCTGCGAGGGAGACGCGCTCTTGTGCGCGTCGACTTCAACGTGCCGCTCGATGGGCACGGCCAGATCACCGACGACACACGCATTCGCGCCGCGCTGCCGACGATTCAATTCCTTCGCGACCGCGGGGCGCGCGTGGTACTGCTCTCGCATTTGGGCCGCCCGAAAGGACAGCCCGAAGCGAAGTACTCGCTCGAGCCAGTGTCGCGCCGACTCGCCGAGCTGTTGCCCGATCAGCAGGTCGGATTCGTCGAGAGCACGGATACGGACGAAGCGATGAAGGCAACAC
>DATEHJ010000440.1:0-4349 GCA_035279645.1 Gemmatimonadaceae bacterium | reverse complement strand
TCGAAGGCGCGCTGCTGCGTCAGTCTCCGCTCGTTTCGTTGCGCAACGAACGAGGCATAGTCCCCGGCGTAGGGCGTCGCGGTATTTCCCTCGAAGTGCAGCACGTGGTCCACGACATTTTGCAGAAATGCGCGATCGTGGCTCACGAGCAGCACCGTGATCGCGGAATCCCGAAGAAACTGCTCCAGCCAGCGCGTGGTTTCGAGGTCGAGATGGTTGGTCGGCTCGTCGAGGAGCAAGACGTCACCACCGCGCACGAGCTCGCGAGCCAAGCCCAAGCGTCCCCGTTCGCCGCCACTCAACTGTGCCACTGGCGTTGAGCGAGCTTGTTGCGGCTCGAAGCCGAGGCCGTGCAGAACGGCATCGATCCGGGCCGTCGCCTCGTAGCCTCCCTCGCGCTCGAAGCGCTCGAGGTCGTGTCCGTAGCGAGCCAGTGCTTCCTCTGATGAGTCCTCACTCAACGCGTGCGCTTGCTCGAGCAGCGACTGCTCGAGAGTCAGAAGCTCCGCGAGGCCGCCCGCGGCGGCTTCCCACACCGTCGTCGCGTCTCCAAACTCCCGGTGCTGTTCGAGCAGTGAGACGCGAAGTGCCGACTGTCGCACGACAGAGCCGCGTGTCGGCTCTGCGTCTCCAGTGATGAGCCGGAAGAGCGTCGTCTTTCCCGTGCCGTTCCGTCCGATGATGCCCCAGCGCTCGCCCGCGGCTACGGTGAAGGTGATGTCGCGAAATAGCAGCGTCGCGCCGAATTCCACCGCAACGTTTGATATCTGGAGCTGAGTCATTGCTGTTCGTTCGATGCAAGATTCCGAACTCGACCGTCGCGCCTCACGATGCCGTCCACTGACGCCATTCGTCCTCGGCAAGCCCGACGGTCAGCCCCTTGGCTCCCGGGCCTACCTGCCTCACGAGTGGCATGCGCAACATCAGCGGCTCCTCCGCGAGCTTGTCGAGCCAGCTCTCGTCCGAGAGGCGCGCGTGTCGCATGCCCAACTCGAGATATGACCTCGACTCTCGATCGATAAGTGCATCCAGACCGTATCGCTGAGTGAAACGACGTAGCTCGGACTGCGATGCCGCGCGTTCCAAGAAATCCACGAAATGGGTCTTGATTCGCCGTTCGGAAAAGAACCGCAAAGCCTTCCTCGTGTCAGCACTCTTCTTCACACCGAAGATCTGGACTTCCATCGATTAGCTTGACCTCTGATCGCAGAATGACCCACCTCAGTGACGCCGCATAGCCGAACACCCCGTCCGACTTCACGCCCTGGCGAACATATGTACCACCCTGCGTGGTGGGTACCGGGACCGCACGCCCAAACCCTCTGGGGTAAGTTCGCTCGGCGCTCCCCGTCTCCGCCCACGCAGGTGGTGCGCTGGACCACGCCGGATGACGACTTCGTCGACGTGCTGCGCCTCGACGCGCCTCCCGAGCGTCCTCGACTCTTCCTGCTCCACGGCCTGGAAGGAACCGTCCACTCTCATTATGTAGGCGGCTTACTAGAGATGGCGCATCAGAGGGGGTGGGGCGCCGACATGCTCATTTTTCGCGGGTGTGGTGAGGAGCTCAATCGCACCGCGCGGTTTTATCACTCTGGCGAAACGAGCGACACAGACTTCGCCATCAATCGTGTCCTCGAGGAATTCCCCGAGTCGCCTCTTGTGCTGTGCGGCGTTTCACTGGGCGGGAATGTTCTTCTCAAGTGGTTAGGCGAGCAGGGCCACTCGCTTCCAGATCGCGTTCGCGCCGCCGCAGCTCTGTCCGTTCCTTTCGACCTCGAGCGCGGTTCGCGGTACATCTCGCGGGGTTTTTCCCGCATTTACGAGCGCCACTTTCTGCGAACTCTTCACCGCAAGGCCGACGAGAAACTGACGCAGTTCCCGGGTCTTTTTGACCGAGATGCCATGCTTGGCGCAAAAACCCTGTACGAATTTGACAATATCGTGACCGGGCCGGTTCACGGCTTTCGGGACGCGCACGACTATTACACCCAGTCGAGCTCCTTGAGATTCCTGAGTCGCATCACGCGGCCGACTCTGTTGCTGAGCGCGAAGGACGATCCATTTCTTCCGGCCAAAGTGCTTGATGAAGTGGCCGAGATCGCGCGCGAGAACAGGTGCTTGACCCTGGAGTTTACAACGAGAGGAGGGCATGTCGGATTCGTCGCCGGGCCGCCGTGGCGCCCCGAGTATTATGCCGAACGGCGCATCGGTGAATTCCTCGCGAGCAACATTACGCACAGTCCGATGCCGCGCATCCAACAGGCCGGCAGCTGATCGCGCTCTTTCTTTCGCCGACCCCGACGAACACATTCTCGATGGTCTCGGGCACTCACATGGCTTCCTTCGTGCACACCCAGGCAGCTAAATGACTGCTGTGTATCTCGGAGCCTTCATTCTTGGGCTCCTCATCGGCGTCGCGATCATGCTCTTCGGCATCGAGCGGCCATCAAGATCGGCCGCGTCCTCGCAGAGCACGAGCAGACCGTGGCTCCCACTCGTGGGCGCCTTCGCGGTGGGATTCGGCGTCGCCGGTTATTCGCTTTCGAGCGCGATGTCGGCGGGCGGCACGTTGATCGCCTCGCTGGCTGTCGGTCTTGGCGCCTTCGTGCTCACCCGGTGGCTCGTGGCCAAGTCAGCGTCGATGACGGTCGCGCACGACATCGATGATGAACGCTACGTCCTTCAGGGACACGTTGCGCGAGTGGTGTCGTCGATCAATGCCGGCCGAGAGGGACGGATCACTTTCGATGTCGGGGCTGAGCACCGTACGTTGCGTGCACGGAGTCTCGACGACGCGTCCGTCGATGAGGGCACTGAGGTGATTATCGAGCGGATCGAAGGCGATCTCGCTTTTGTGGAGCCTTGGATTCAGGTAGAGCAGCGGCTCTAGCGGGGAGGCAGGACGATGTCGGACGCCGTCATCTTTGCCGTCATCTTCGTCGGCTTCTTCATCCTTCGTCTCATCGCGGCAACGATTGTCTTCTTTTTCATCCTGCCCGAAGGCGATCGCTGCCCGAATTGCGATGCCGTGACGTTGCGTGTGAAATCGCGCGGCTGGAATCTGACGATGCCCTGGTTCCGAACGAGCTGGTGCTACGAATGTGGATGGCATGGGTTGCTCCGACGGGGTCCGCTCACGCCTACGCCACCGGTCGGCGAGCCGACCAAGCACGGCAGCAAGAAGGCCTAACGAGTCGCGCCCGCATCCGTCGCCGAACAGATGATCTTGAGCCAGTCTGGCCAGTTGCCGGTGAGCTCGAAGAAATCGTCGAAGTAAGTCAGGCCGCTCGCCTCGAGCTCTCCGATGATGTCGACGAGTGATTCTTCGGTCGGGATCGGTCCAATCGCGACGAGCGCCCCTTCCACGCGGAATTCGTCCGGCGTTAGACCGAGGCGCTCGTCGATCGCCGCTCGACTGAGGCCGGTCTGCTCATATGCCGTTCGGCGAATGAAGAGGGTGGGGGCGCCACCTGGAATTGTGAGAGGCATCGTTCGTCCGGTCTGGTGGTTCGATTCAGTATAACTTTCACCCCATGATGTCCTCGACTTCGCGCACGAACGAAGCTGACTTCGACGTGATCGTCGTCGGCGCCGGTCACGCCGGAACCGAAGCCGCCGTTGCCGCCGCTCGGGTAGGCGCGCGCGTCGCGATCATAACGAGCGCGCTCGAGACCATCGGCCAGATGTCGTGCAATCCGGCCATCGGAGGCGTCGCGAAGGGGACGGTCGTGCGTGAGGTGGACGCGCTCGGCGGCATCATGGGTCGCGCGACTGACCTCGCGATGCTGCAGTTTCGGATGCTGAATCGGAGCAAGGGACCGGCGGTGTGGGCACCAAGGGCCCAGTGCGATCGAGGCCTCTATCGTCGCGCCGTGAGATCGCTTCTCGAAGAACAGCCCGGGCTATCAACGATCCAGGGAACCGTCGCGCGACTGGTGATAGACGAGAGCGATCGGCACGTGGTCGGCGCTGAGACGCTCGAGGGCCGTCGATTTGGCGCGAAGGTTATCGTGATCACAACGGGAACCTTTCTGCGCGGCCGAATCCACATCGGAACCGAGACGCGATTCTCCGGTGGTCGAGCCGGCGAGACCGCGGCGACGCACCTTGCCGAACAGCTGGAGCGCGTCGGCTTGGAAGTCGCCCGCTTCAAGACTGGAACACCGCCGCGCGTTGACGGACGGTCCGTCGACGTTTCACGTCTCGAGCGTCAGGAAAGTGAAATCGAGCAGTTCGACTACTCCTGGTCCCACTTCTGGCCTTCGCCTCGCCGGACCTCGGACGGCACGAGGCATCCCGCCCAGCTTCCCTGCTGGATCACTTTCCTCGCTGAGGGGGGAAAGGCCATC
>DATEHJ010000439.1:0-7680 GCA_035279645.1 Gemmatimonadaceae bacterium | reverse complement strand
GGCGATACTGTTGACCGCGCGCGAGCGTTCGGCCTCGTCACCCAGTTCGCGAAAATCGCGCTGCGCAAACGCCTGGATGCCTACGCCGGAGCCATTCTGCCACTCGAGGCGGCCCTGCCACTTGCCGTCCTTGTCATCAATCCCGTAGCGCCCACGACCGGCGACGCTCACGCCACCCCCCAATCGTTGGGTGAGTCCTCCACCTAACGCGAGCCCCTCGACGCGATCGACCCGCGCGAAATCGGAGATGCCGCGCGCGGAGAGCGCGAGGGCCCGTGTGCGCTGGAGAGCTCGCGCGCGGACGAGGGCGCGAGCCTCTGCCTGTACGCGGCGCACATCGGCGTCGGTCGCTGCGCGCACGTCGGGCGGAAGCGAATCGAGAACCTTTGGCGTCGACCACACATAGCGTTTCTGCTCGATGGCAGGCGCCTGAACGATCTCAGGCCCGGCAAAGATGTTATAGGGGATCCCCTTATTGATCTCGTAATCTCCGATCTCCCAGCGTCCGCGAATGATTCCGCGCACGGGATAGTCGAGCCACGTGCCCGTGCGCCGAATCTCGATCTCCTGGCGAGAAGGCAGCCAGAAGCGCGTGCCCACCAAGCGGTTTTCGAGCACGATGGAAACGTCCTCGAGCTGCTTATCGAGCAGCGCGGCGCGCGTAAAGCTCAGCGCCATGCGTACCACCTGTCCTTCGGCGCGATCGATGTAGACGGCGCCGACGACGCGCGACTGACGATCGTCCTTCGGCCGAACGCGAACTTCGTAGACGCTGACCTGACGGCCCGGGAGACTGATGCGCAGGCTGTCCGCGATCGCGAAGTCGTATTGCGCGAGCCCCTGCGGCGAGAGCGGGTGGGGAACGTCGCGAACCTCGTCGCCCTCACCAAGGCGAATGATGTTCGGAAAATTGTTTTGCACGATGCCGAGGTGATCGCGATGGTATGCGATATCGGTCGGCAGCAGCAACGTGTCTCGTCGGCCCACAATTCGCTGCTTGCTCAGATTGGGCGCGCGCCAATAGACTTCGAGCGCCAGCTCATCCGCCTTTACGATGCGCGGCGGCTCCGCAAATCCCTGTCCGACCTGCGCGAGGAAGGTCAGGTAACCGTGCGCCGTGGCGCGATAGTCGGTGAGGCCGGTGTCGGCGAGTTGCGCCGCGCGAAGGCGTGTGGCAAGCTCCACGAGCGCGCGCGTCGTCGAGTCGTTCCACGCCTGCTGCGCGGCCACACCGTGAGGCAAGAGCAGAACGATGAGTAGTGCGAACGCGCTCGACCCTTTCCGTATCTGATGCACCATGATTCGAGAATCTCGTCAGCGGTTTAGGCACGAGCAACCATGACGTTCGCCGCGTTCCGCGATCTGGCGCGTTCCGCGACCGCCGCTGGTGGCGCCCTTGTGCCCGTCTGGCGCGACTATTTGCTCGACACGGAGACGCCGGTCGCCGTGTTCGCGAAGCTGCGTGAGCCACCCTTCGCCTTTCTGCTCGAGTCGGCTCCCGCGGGAGGCGAGACGTGGGCGCGGTACACATTTCTCGGAACGGCGCCGCGCAGCGCATGGCGCCTGCGAGATGGCACCGTCGAGGATTGGACGCCGGATCGCGGGTGGCACGGCGCAAGACGCCCGACGGATCCCCTCGGGGACCTCGACGAATTACTTCGCCAATATCCGCCGGCGAAAGTTCCCGAGCTTGGTGAGTTCTGGAGCGGCGCCGTCGGTTTCTTTGGCTACGACTCGGTGCGCTACATCGAACGCCTGCCGCATCCGCCGGCACGCGCGCGCGCGCTCGCGGACGTTCCCGACGCCCTGTTCGTGTTCACGAGCGCGCTGGTCATCATCGACAACCTCCGCGGGCAAGCGCGCATCGTCGTCGGTGTCCAAGTCGAACGATCGATGGGTGACGCTGCGCTCCGGCGCGCGTACGAGGAGGCCGAGGCGGAGATCGCGACGACCATCGCGCGCATCCGCGCTCCGTCGCTCCTGCAGCCGCTCGACTTCTCGACGTCCGCGCAGCCGGTGGCGGGCAGCTCGAGCTACGAACGTGAGAAATTCCTCGCCGACGTAAACCGGATCAAGGATTATATCGTCGCCGGCGATGCATTTCAGGTGCTGCTCGCACGGCGCATCGACGTGCCACACGATTTCTCTTCCGCGTCGCTCTACCGCGCGTTGCGCGTGATTAATCCGTCGCCGTACATGTATCATCTGCTGCTCGACGGAATCGAGATCGTTGGCAGCTCTCCTGAACTGCTCGTGCGCGTCGAACGCAAGCGCGTCACGGTTCGGCCGATCGCCGGCACGCGACCCCGCGGAAAGAGCGCGGAAGAGGATGACGCGCTCATGGCCGAGCTGCGGGCGGACGACAAGGAGCGCGCCGAGCACGTGATGCTCGTCGATCTGGGGCGCAATGACGTCGGCCGTATCGCGAAATACGGCTCGGTGGAGGTCACCGAGTTGATGGTGATCGAGCGCTACTCACACGTGTTCCACCTCGTGAGTCAAGTCGAAGGCGAGTTGCGTGACGGACTCACGGCGATGGACGCCTTGCGTGCGACTTTCCCGGCGGGAACGATGACGGGGGCACCCAAAGTGCGCGCGATGGAGATCATCGACGAGCTGGAGCCTGAGCGTCGGGCGGCGTATGCTGGCGCGATCGGCTATATCGCGGCCGGGGCGCAGCGTATGGACCTCGCGATTACCATTCGCACTTGTGTCATCGCGAACGGAGTCGCATCGGTGCAGGTCGGCGCCGGCATCGTGCACGACTCAGTTCCGGAGCGGGAGTGGGAGGAGACGGAGAACAAAGCGCGCGCGCTGCTCACTGCAATCGGCCGCGTTCGTGATTCGGGTCGGGGTGATAGTGACAGCGTGCGGCGGGAACGGTCTGACATCGCCCGCGACGCCTCATCGCGCGTTTCGACATCCGTGTGACGTCGCCCCTGGGCACGACAGTCCTGAGCTAGGCGAGTCTCGCCTCGAGTTTCATATTCCAGCGGCAATGCCAGGTTTCATGCGGTTCAGGCTCACGAGCAATGACGGTCATCAACAGCACGAGCTGCGCGAGGGTGTGCAGCTCGTCGTGGGCCGCGCGCCGTCGAGCGACATCGCGATATTCGATCCGACAATTTCGCGTCGCCACGCGGAATTGTTCGTCACTGAAACGGGATTGCACGTCCGTGATCTCGGCTCGAGCAACGGCACCTTTCACAACGGCGAGCGACTCGAGGAGCAGGCGACGGTAGGACTCAAGCCAGGCGACACGATCACCTTTGGCAAAGTTGGGTTCAGGGTGCAGCCGTTGGGCCCAACCACGGTTCACTCGCCACCGGATGCCTTCGCGATGCCCTCGGACTCGGGCAACGGGAACGTTCGGCAGTCGGCGACGATCGTGCGCCAATTGCCGGTTCGAGACTCGCAGGCGCTTGCCGCGCTCGGCACGAGCGACCCACGCATCAATACCGCGCCCAGCACGGCGGCTGCCCTAGCGCAGGACAAGAGCCAGCAAAAGCTCGCGACACTCCTCGAGGTCTCAAAGGGATTGGGCAAGTCCGTAGACATCGACGCGCTGCTCGAGAAGATCGTCCGCTACGCGTATCAGATTCTCGAGGTTGATCGCGTCGCCATCGCCTTGTGCGAGGATGGCCAGGAGCTCGTTCCAAAAATCGCGCGCGACAAGCGAGGGAGTGAGCAACCGCGTGCCGTGCCGCAGTCGATCGCCCGGAAGGCAGTCGAGGACAAAGTCGCGATTCTGTCCGACAACGCCGGCGAGGACGCACGATTCGGCGGTCAATCAATCCTCATGCAGCAGATTCGGAGCGCGATCTGTTGCCCGTTGGTCGGCAGTGAGGATCGCGTGCTCGGGGTGCTCTACGTCGACAACGTGACGACGACGCACCGCTTCAGCGAGCATGACCTGGAGTTTCTCATCGCGTTCGCCGGCATTGCCGCGGCGGGCATCGAGAATCAGCAGTACGCGCAACGTATTCAGAAGGAGTTGCTTGCGCGGGAGAATCTCACGCGATATTTCGCGCCGCAAGTCGCAGAGCGAATCGCCAGCTCGAAGGAGGCAGCGCGGTTAGGCGGTGACAAGCGACCCGTCGCGGTGCTGTTCAGCGATATCCGGGGATTTACGCCGCTATCGGAGTCAATGAATCCGGACGACATGGCGAGCCTGTTGAGCGAGTACTTCACGGAGATGGTGGAGTGTGTGTTTCGTCATGACGGAACGCTCGACAAGTTCATGGGCGATGCCGTGATGGCGCAGTGGGGCGCGCCGATCGCGAGTGGCAACGACGCCGATCGTGCGCTGCAAGCGGCCGTCGACATGATGCGCGCCCTCAAGAAGCTGAACGCGAAATGGCACACCGAGGGACGGCCGCAGCTCCAGCACGGTATCGCCGTCAACTACGGTGAGGCGTTCGCGGGCAATATCGGATCCGAGCGGCGCCTCGAGTTCACGGTCATCGGCGACACGGTGAACACGGCGTATCGCCTCTGCTCGGCCGCAGAGGCAGGTCAGATTCTCATCACTCAGGAAATGCGCGACGCGCTCGTCTCGCCGCCAAAGCTGGCCGCCTGCCCGCCAATGGAGCTCAAGGGAAAGAGCCAGCCGATTCCAGTCTACTGTGTCGTCCCTTGAGCGCATCCGCGTCACGAGTGAGCGGCAAGCGCGGCACGAGCGAGACGAATGGCTCAGTGCCTGAGGGGTACGAGAGCGTGGACGTGCGCGGCACAACGGTCGTCGCGCGGAGTGGCCAGATGGACGCGGTGCGGACAGCGTTGAAATCGGGAACGCTCTACGCTTACGCCGCCCAGCACGAGGAGGCGCGGTCGCTTTCGGGGCGCGGCGTGGTGTACGCAGCGCCCCTTCCCAACGGCGAACGCGTAGTCGTTAGGCACACTCGGCATGGTGGCCTCCTCGCGCCGCTCACCGGCGATCGCTTCCTCAGCCCGACGCGCGCGCCGTACGAGCTCGAGGCGTCGCTGCAGCTCATCGCCAATGGTGTCCCCACGCCCGAGATTGTCGCCTACGCCGTCTACCGGGCCGGTCCCCTGCTCCGCCGCAGCGACGTCGCTTCGCGCGAGATTCGCGACAGCGCCGACCTCGCGACGACCCTCACCGAAGGCGGCGCGGCCGAGCGGAGGGCAGCGCTCGATAGCGCCGCTCACCTCATCGGGCTGCTCTCCGCGTGCGGAGCGCGTCATCATGATCTGAACGTCAAGAACGTCCTCCTCGCGCGCAGCGCGGGCCGGAGCAGCTCGCTCGTGGCATTCGCGCTGGACGTTGATCGCGTGGAGTTCGGTCGGCCGGGAGACAGTCGCGTGACGGAGCGGAATCTCGACCGCTTCATGCGGTCAGCGCGCAAATGGCGCGAGCTTCACGGTGCGCGCGTCGAGGAAGCGGAGCTCGTGCGGGTCGCCGCGTCGGCGAGACGATTCGCTGCGTCGCGTCCGTCGAGTGGCGGGCGCGCAAGAACACGCTCGTAGACCGCGAGCGTTCGGTCGGTCATCCGTTCGACGGAGAATTCGGCGGCGCGCGATCTCGCGGCGGCGCCGAGGCGCTGGGCCAGCGCGCGATCCTCGATCAACGTGGCGATGTTCGCGCCCAGCACCGGCGCGTCGCCAACACCGGCGAGAAGGCCGGTGACGTCGTGCTCCACGACGTCTGGTATTCCACCGGCGCGCGTCGCCGCGATAGGCTTTCCGAACAGCAGCGCGTCGAGGAGCACCGATCCCATTCCTTCCTCACGCGAGCTCAACACGATCACGTCGGCAGCGGCGAGGAGCGCATCGGCGTCGTGTCGATAGCCGGCGACGTGCAGCGTTCCGGTGAGGCCGAGCGCACGCACGCTGTTCTCGACCTCCATGCGCAGCTCCCCCTCACCGACGAGCAGCGCCTGCAGTGTCGGCACCCGATCGCGCGCGGCGGCGACAGCGCGTACGAAGTTGAGCGGATCCTTATGCGGCACCAACTGCGCGACCTGCACGACAAGCGGAGCGCCACGTCGCACCCCTAACGACGTCAGCGTGTCGGCGGCGGCGGGAAGGACGCGGCGATGAATGTCGGTACCGTCAGGAACAACGGCGATTTTGACGCGATCGATGCCATCGGTAGCCAGAATTTCGGCGACCGCGCGCGACACGGCGACGACAACGGCGGCGCGCCCATATTTCCAACGAGTGCCGACGTTCGCGCGCAGGTGGAAATCGACTCGCCTCGCCACGACGAGCGGAACGCCGCTGGCTATCGTGGCCAGGGCGCCGAGGCCCAGCGCATGCGCCGTGTGCGCATGCACGACGTCGATGCGCCGATAGCGGATCAGCCGTCGCAGTCGAAGGGCACTCCGAGGATCGGCCTCGAAGCGAGGCATGCAGGGCGCGACCTCCAGCCCCGCCGCGATCGCTTGTTGCGCAAGCGGTTCACCAGGCCGCGCGGCGACGATCGAGACGTGCCCGCGTCGCGAAAGCTCCGCCGCCAGCCAGAGCGCCTGCCGCTCACCTCCGCGCCAACCCCGCTCGGTGTCGATGTGAAGAATGCGCATCAGAAAGGGACCGCGGGCTGCGAGCCAGGATTGGCTGAAGTTAGCTTTGTCCGCGCATGTCCGTCGATCGAATCCTCCTCGTTAGCCTCGACAACCTTGGCGACATGGTGTTTGCGTCCGCGCTCGCGCCGCCGCTGCGCGAGCATTTCCCCCGCGCAACCCTGGATATCTGGTGTAAAGAATACACCGCCGATGTGGCGAGGCTCGTTCCCGGCGTCGCAGACGTGATTCCATCCGATCCGTTCTGGGATCGCGCGCCGGGCCGCGCCAAGGGCTCGAAGACCGCGTTCATCCGGGCGATGAAGCAGGTGCGTGCTCGTCGCTACGACGTCGCCCTCCTCGCCGCGGCACCCTGGCGTACCGCGGCCGCCGTCGCCGCGACCCGCATTCCGGTGCGCATCGGACTGCGACGTCGGAAGAACCGCGCGTTCCTCACGAACGCCCTTCCAGAGGAGAACCCACATTACCCGGTGCTCAGCGAGTTGGCGCGCTTGCTCGAGCCGCTCGGCATACCACGGCGGGTGTTCCGCTATCGACTCGACGCGAAGCCGTTGAATGGACGAATGGCTCGACTCGCACGCCGGATCACGTCGCCTTACGCGGCGCTCCATCCCTTTGCGAGCAAACAGAATCGTTGCGTCGCCCTGAGCGTATGGATCGATCTGTCTCGGCAACTGAGCGTGCGGGGACTGAGCACGTTGTGGATCGGCAGCGGTGCCGAGTTGGACGAGCTACGGTTAGCAGCGAACACGACCTGGTGGCATTTCATCGATCGCGACGGCGACGGCACGCTGGCCGACACGGCGGCGGCATTGTCCGCCGCGGCGCTTTTCGTCGGACACGATTCGGGTCCTTTGCATATCGCCGGCGCGTTCGGCGTTCCCGTGGTCGGCATCTTCGCGCCAGGCGAGCCGCTCCGAACCTTTCCCCAAGGGGTCGGGAAATCACGAATGCTCGCGCGCCCATCACCCGTTGGAGTCTCGGTCGACGATATCCTGTCGGAGATCGACGCGCTGTGACGTCGACGCCTCAGTTCGATCGCATCTGCATCGTGATGATGAGTGCCGTGGGCGACGCTGTGCACGTCCTGCCGGTGTTGCACGCGCTGAAGCGTCACGCGCCGCGCTCTCGCGTCACC
>DATEHJ010000438.1:0-3338 GCA_035279645.1 Gemmatimonadaceae bacterium | reverse complement strand
TAGCTAAGTGCAGATCCCTCGTCGCTTCGCTCCTCGGGATGACAGTCAGAGTTCGTCAGCAATCGCTGCGATCTCTTCAGCCTCCTTCCATGCCGCCGCGAGTAGCGCGAGCTCGCCGTCGAGCATCCGGCGCTCGGTCTCTTCGTGCATCGCCATCTCCAAGGCGAGGCGTTCGGCCGGATCGAGGCGCAGTGCGCCGAGATGTCGATAGCTGTTGAGCATAGACATAACTCGGCCGCGGGCGGCGCCGAGCACCGAGACGGACGCGAGATAACCCGCCGCGTCCCCCTGCCGCTCGATGTTTGAAACGGCGCGTCGCACCTGGTTGTCGGTCGCGCCCAGCTTGTTGGAGCTGGCGACGAGTACACTCGCCGTTTGCAGTGCGGCGGTGTCATCGTACCGTGCGACGCCGCCATCGTGCACGACGTGCAGCGTCGCCGAGCCGTTCTCGCCGAGGTGAAGCGTGGAGCTGCCAATTTGCCGAGCGCGCACGACGAGCGGTTGCTCGCGCTCGAACGCGAACGCTGGCGCGTGCCCCTGTTTCTCGGAGGCAGGGGCCGGCAGCCGCGCTACAACGCGGTCCTCGCGAAAGTAGTCGCGAATCGCGACGAGGCCGACCATGGGGATCGCTCCCATGATCGTCGTGAGACCCGGGATGGCGATGATCGAGATCGTGCCGGTGAGTAGATATGGCGCGAGCGTGGGCGCTGCGGCGATTCCGACCGCGGCTGCGGCGACCACGCCGCCGCCGGCGGCGAACTGAATGCGACGACGCCGGCGATTGAAGCGGGTTCCGTAGCGCCAGGCCGCGAACTCCGGACGCAATGGCGCGCCTATCCGGACGAGCTCGAGGCCGTCGCCGAGTCGGGCCAAACCGATGTTGCCGGTCGAGACGCGAAGGGTCGTCGACCGATACGCGCGCTCGCATTGATCGATTGCGTCCCAGCGCTCGTCCAGCGGGGAGAGATTCCAGCGTGCGCATCTCGGGCACACCACCCAGAGCCGTCCCTTCTTTGCGTCGAATGCGAGCCGCTGCCCGATGGGGAACGACTCGATGGAATCATTCGCGCCGAGGGGGCCGTTACAAAAAAGACAGGCTGAGAACACCAGTTAGTTGGTGCGAGGTGTCAGATGGATGCGTGCGTGATGAGTCGCACACCGCCGTGACGCGCGCAAGGAGTGTGCGCGGCCTTCGGTACATAGATCCACGGACTCTGGCTACAATTCACCGAACCTTAATCCTCCCTCAATGCTCGCTCCATTCTTCGCCGCGCTGCTGTTGCAAACGGCATATCAACAGCCGGGCGCCGTCAAGAACCCAGCGGAGTCATCACCGCCAACGGGAGACACCGTCGGCTACTGGCAGCAGAGAGTGTACTATCGCATCGTCGCGCGCCTCGACGAGGCGGGGACGCGGCTCCGGTCCCAGGGCGAGCTGGTGTATGTCAACAACTCGCCGGACACGTTGCGTGAGATGTACTTCCACCAATACCTCAACGCCTTTCGGCCGGGCTCGAAATGGAGCCGCGTAGACGAGCGCGAGGGGCGCGTCCGCTTTCAGAATCTCAAAGATCCGGACTACGGCTACGAACGCTTTACGTCGCCGCCGACCGTGGATGGCTCGCCGGTCTTCATCGACTATCCGGGCTCCCCTGACAGTACGGTCGTGCATTTCAAGCTGCCGCGGCCGTTGCCGCCGCACGACTCGATTCGCGTTGGCTTCGAATGGGATGCGCGACCCTCCACCGTGGCGCGGCGACAGGGCCGGCGCGGCCGCACTTGGGACTTTGCCCAGTGGTATCCGAAGGTCGCGGTGTACGATCGCGCCGGCTGGGAGCCGAATCCCTTCGTGCCTGCGGGAGAGTTGTATGGCGAATACGGCACCTACGACGTGACGATGGTGCTACCGCAGGATCAAGTCGTCGTGGCGACCGGCGTCCCCGTGTCAGGGGACCCGGGTTGGGAACGCGTCAAGCAGGGCGGAGAGCTGCGACTCGCGCGTGACGCATACGACACGATTCCAGCGGCGCCTAACGTCGACGTGCCGTCCGGCTCTCGCGCGGTGCGATTCGTCGCGAAGAGCGTCCATCATTTCGCCTGGTCCGTGTCACCGGACTACCGTTACGAGGGCGGGCTGTACGTTAGGCAGTTGCCCCACACGCACTACAAGACGTGGGATACGGTCTCGATTCACGTGTTGTACAAGGCCGGCGACGACACGACGTGGGGGGGTGGTCGGGCGGTGGCACGTACGCGTCAGGCGCTTCAATGGCTCGAGTCGATCTGGGGGCCGTATGCGTATCCTCAGTTTTCGAACGTCCACCGCATCGACGGGGGCGGCACCGAGTTCCCGATGATGATCATGGATGGCGGGGCAAGTCTCGGCCTCATTCTCCACGAAGCGGGACACAACTTCACCTACGGCATTCTCGGCAACAACGAGTGGCGTTCCGGCTGGATGGACGAAGGGCTGACGTCGTATCAGACGTCGTGGGCGGAGAAGCTCACGCCGCAGGAGTTGGCGACGCAGGCGCTGCCGCCGCCGCGTATACCTGAGGGCTACCGCATCAACGCGAAGACGATTCCGCCGTCACAGTCGGCGAATCTGGATCTGATCTCGCTCGAGTTGCAGGGCCGTTCCGAGCCGATCGGCACCAACTCCGCGGCCTTCAGAGACTTCGGTATTTACAACGTAATGATCTACTCGCGCGGTGAGTTGATGTACTCTCACCTGCGCGATGTGTTAGGCGACAGCACCTTTCGCGCGTTCTTCCACGATTACTACGATCGCTGGGCGCTCAAGCACGTCGACGAGCCGGCGATGCGCACGTCCGCCGAGCGGCGCTATGGCCACGATCTCGGCTGGTTCTTCAACCAGTGGGTTTATCAGACCGGCCTGCTCGACTACGCCATCGACAATGTGCGATCGACACGACGTCCCGATGGTCAGTGGGTCACCCAGGCAGAGCTGGTTCGTCGCGGCGAGTATCGCCATCCCATGTTGGTGGGAGCGCGCGTGGGCTCCGCCTGGACCCTCACGCGCGGCGACGCGCTGAAGGATCGCCAGGCAATCGAGATCCTCACGCCGACGAAGCCCGATGAGGTACGGATCGATCCCTACCACTTCACGTTCGACTGGGACCGCCGGAACGACGTCGACGCGTCCGGTGTGTTCGGGATCAAGAATCCACGCGTCGTCTTCGACTGGCCCTTCCTCCGCCAACAGGACCGTGACCATTCGCTCATCGCGCTCTGGCCAGAGGTCTGGTACTCGCAGCCTCTTTCGAGCAGCGCCTGCGCGAACACCGATTGCCACGGCGATGCGGTGACGTTCGGTA
>DATEHJ010000437.1:0-2560 GCA_035279645.1 Gemmatimonadaceae bacterium | reverse complement strand
CGTGACGCGCACCTCGGGGGCTCGAGCCGGCGCGGCGGAGTGTAGGTGATCGCGGGCGGGGGATCCGGAGGGGCAGCTATCGGCAATCCTGCCAGTCGGTCGACAATGCCTAACGCCACGCGGAGCCAATGGCAGGATTGTCATAGTGCCCCGGAGGTTTCCCCGCCCGCGATCACAACGACGATGACTTCAGTCCATGAGCTTCTTCGCGAAGTACGTGTACTGAAGTGCCGACGTGTGGGCGCGCTCCTTGAGATTCGCGCCCGAGCCGTGGCCCCCTTCGATGACTTCATAGAACAAATACGGATCGCCGAGCGCGGCCATCTTAGCCGCGAATTTGCGCGCGTGCTGCGGTCCGACGCGATCGTCCTTGGTCGTCGTCCAGATGAGCGGCTCCGGATACTTCACGCCCGCCTTCAGGTTCTGATACGGGGACGTGCGCTCCCAGAACGCACGTTCGTCCGCGTTCGACACGCTGCCGTACTCGCCCACCCACGATGCGCCGGCGTCGATCTGCTCGAAACGGAGCATGTCGAGCAGCGGCACCGCGATGTCCACCGCGCGGAAGAGGTCGGGGTGCTGCGTCATCTCCACCCCCATCAGCAGCCCGCCATTCGAGCCCCCCTCGATGCCCAGGCGCCTGGGACTCGTTATGCGACGCGCGATCAGGTCCTGAGCCACCGCGGCAAAGTCATCGTAGATCACCTGGCGATGCGTCTTGAGCCCCGCCTCGTGCCACGCCGGACCGAACTCTCCGCCGCCGCGGATGTTAGCAAGTACGTACACCCCGGCGCGCTCGAGCCACAGCTTCCCGCCGATGTCCTGGTAGTTGGGCGTGCTCGAGATCTCGAAGCCACCGTACGCGGTGAGAATCGTCGGATTAGCGCCGTCGAGTTTCATACTCTTTGCATGAACAACGAAGTACGGGATTTTGGTCCCATCAGTCGAGGCGGCCTCCAGTTGCTCTACTGTATCGCGCGACGCGTCGAACTGGGCGCGCCGCGATCTCACCTTCGACACGGCACCTGTGCGCGCTTCGGCGAGCCAGACGCTGCTCGGCGTCAGAAACCCCTCGACGTTCACGAAGGCTTCGTCGCCGTGTGGGTTCGTCGTCGCGACGCCTAACGCGAGATTGTCCGGAAAGGACAGCTGCTCGTGGGTCCACGTCCCGTCGCTCGTCCGCGTGAACTTCATGATGCGGCCGCGCACGTTCTGGTTCACAGTGACAAAGAGCGCATCGTGTGTGGCGCCCGCGTCCTCCACCGATTCGCGGGCCCCCGGCTGATAGATCGCGGTGGGCGCGAGGTGACTGGGATCCTTCGCGGCCGCGGTCGCGTCGAAGCTCGCGAGCGAGCCGGCGGCGATCGGCGCGGAGCCAATCGCCCACACTTGCGAAAGTCGCACGATCACCTGCCCGTCGAGCATGTCCACGAATCGCGCCTTCGCGGGCATCGACAGCTCGCTCACGCCATCGGCGGTGACGATGAACTTCTTCGACTCGAAGAAGGTGACTCCGCGGACGATCACAGTCACGCGATGACCGGCGCCGTCGTTCAACGTCTGCGCGCTCGACGGCAATTCGTCGGTCGCCGCGCCCCTGAAAATCTCGGCGGCGGCCGACAGCGGTTGCCCGCGCACGAGCCGCTTGACGATGTACGCGTAACCCGACTTCGTGAGCTCGCGGGGGTTCCATTCGCGCGAGACGAGCAGCGTGTCCTCGCCCATCCAGGTGACGCCTTGCTTGCCGTGCGGGAGTACGAATCCATCCTTCACGAAGGCGCGGGAGCCGAGGTCGAACTCACGCACCGTGCTCGCGTCTTCGCCCCCTTCGGAGAGCGCGATCAGGCACCGCCGCTCCGCCGGCGCCACGCAGTCCGCGCCTTGCCAAAACCAGTTTGCCTTCTCGACGCGGGCGAGTGAATCGAGGTCGAGCACCGTCGTCCACTGCGGCGATGCGCTGCGGTAGCTCGCGACCGTCGTGCGGCGCCAGATGCCGCGGACATGGGCGCTGTCCTGCCAGAAATTGTACAGCTGACCGCCGATGAATCCCGAATACGGAATTCGATCGTTGGATTGGGCTATAGCAAGTGCTTCGCTATTAAAGCGCGCGAAGCGCGGATCGCGTGCAAGTACTGCAGTGGTCTTCGCGTTCTCGCTGCGCACCCAGCTCATCGCTCGGTCGCCGTGCTGTTCTTCGAGCCAGATGTATCGATCGGTAGGTGGGGTGGAGCTCGAGGCCTGCTGTTGGCTCCACGCGCGCTGCGCGCCGATCAGTGAGATCACGAGACAACAGAGGCGGGCGAGATTGGCGCGCGTGATCATGGTTGCTCCGGAGTGACTCTGGTTAGTTCACAGTCTCGCCCGGCGCTAGCGATTGTCAATGCCGTGGCCGAGGGTTTCGAAGGCTGGGATCGGGCGGGGGCATCAGGCGCAAAGCGCCGAAACGGCGCGAAGTCCCAAACGGCGCGAAGTCCCAAACGGCGCTGAGTTCCAAAGGGCGCTGAGTTCCGAACGGCGTAAGATGCGTCGCACCGCGTGCATCCGCACGCTAGGCCAAGAG
>DATEHJ010000436.1:0-3298 GCA_035279645.1 Gemmatimonadaceae bacterium | reverse complement strand
GACGCCCATCGCGATGTCCGGCGATTGGCGATCGATCGTGCTCATCACCGCGCAGGTCTGATGGTCGAATCCGTAGCTTGCGTCGGTGTAGCCGATGCGCTCGATCGTGGCGCGCACGATGTCGGGCACGTGCACGTAGGTCGTCGTCGTGATTTCGCCAGCGACGCACGCGAGTCCGGTCGTGACGAGAGTCTCGCAGGCGACACGCGCGGTCGCGTCGTCGGCGAGGATCGCGTCGAGCACGGCGTCAGAGATGGCATCCGCGATTTTGTCGGGATGGCCTTCGGTAACGGATTCGGAGGTGAAAAGATGTCGGTCGAACACTGGGCTGATGGTTGGTGGCGACTGGCTAGTGGCTAGTGGCTAGTGACTGACTAGTGACTAGTGACTAGTGACTAGTGACTAGTGACTAGTGACTAGTGACTAGTGATTAGTGACTAGAAGTATGGACTAGTCACTAGCCACTAGTCACTAGCATTACACTGGCAGTTCCTCCTCGAGCAGTCCCAGCTCGGGCATCGCGCGGCTCAAACGGCGCTGCAGCTCGCGTCGCGCGTGCTCGGCCGTCGGCGCGGCGAGCGCCGCCGCCGCCGCCTCTTTGGCAACAGCGCCGGAAATACCGCGCACGATCCGCTTCACCAGCAAGACGGAGCGCGGCGACACGCTCAGTTGCCTAACGCCAAGCCCGATCAGCGCAAAGGCCATCAGGGGCTGTGACGCCATCTCGCCGCAGACCGCCACCTCGAGGCCGGCGCCCTCCCCGACATCGACCGTGCGCTGAATGAGCCGCAAGACCGCGGGATGGAGCGGCGTGAAGCGGTCGCTGAGGTTCGCGTTGCCGCGATCGACGGCGAGCGTGTACTGCACCAGATCGTTGGTCCCGATGCTGAAGAATTGGACGTCGCCATGGCGCGTGAAGGTATCGGCGGCGACGGCGGCGGCAGGCGTCTCGATCATGACGCCTAACGGGACGTCGCGGCGCACGCTGATGCCGCGCCGCTCGAGCTGGTGCGCGGCCTCGTCGAGCAACGCGCGCGCGCTCCGCACCTCGTCGAGGGAGACGACCAAGGGGAGCATGATCCGCACGTCGCCATGTGACGCGGCGCGCAGCAGAGCGCGCAATTGCGTGCGAAACAGGTCGGGCCGATCGAGACACATGCGGATCGCGCGCCATCCCAAGAACGGATTCGGCTCGCTCGGGTATCCGCCAACCGGCAGCTTATCGCCACCGATATCAAAGGTTCGAATCACGACCGGCTTGCCACCGAAGGCTTCTACCACACGGCGATACGCCCGGTATTGCTCGTCCTCGTCAGGCATCGTCGTGCGGCCGAGGACGAGGAATTCCGTGCGCATGAGACCGACGCCGTCGGCGCCGCTGGACGCGGCGAGATCGGCTTCCTCCGGCAAATCGACATTGGCGCGGAGGGTGACGCGCACGCCGTCCGTCGTCACCGACTCGAGCGACGCGAGGTTGCGCAACTCTTCCTCGGCGACCTTTTCCAGCCGATCGCGCTCGCGATAGGACTCGAGGTCGGCGTGCGACGGATCGATCGCGATCACACCAGTGGAGCCGTCGAGGACCGCTTTCTCGCCGCCGCGCAGCTCGCTGGTCGCCGTGCGGAGGCCCACGATCGCGGGCAAATTGAGCGAACGCGCGAGAATTGCGACGTGCGAGGTACGCGTCCCGGCGTCCGTCGCGATCGCCACGATCGATTTGCGATCGAGCTGCACCGTTAGGCTCGGCGTCAGATCGTGCGTTACGAGAATCGCCGCCGCGCCCGACGGCAAGTCGATCGGGTCGTGGCCGAGCAATATGGACAGCACGCGAATGTGCACGTCGGTGAGGTCGCCCACGCGCTCACGCACCATCGGGCTCGCGGCGCGCGCGAAGCGCTGCCGCGATTCGATCATCTGAATGTCGAACGCCTTCTCGGCGGCCATGTTCTGATTGATCAGCTCGTGAACGCCGCGTGTAAGATCCGGGTCGTCGAGAATCGAGAGCTGGACCTCGAAGATGGCTGCCTCCTCACGACCGACGGTGCTCTCGACGCGCGCGCGAATGTGGCGCAAGCGCTCCTTCGCCGCCTCGAGCGCGCTGAGAAATCGCTTCTGCTCGGCGGGAATGCCCTCGTCGGGGATAATGCGATGCGGAACGTCCGGCACCTCCCAGCGCAGCAGCTGGACCGTGCCGACGGCGATACCTGGAGACGCTCCGATTCCGACGAGCTTCCGCTTCACGCGACTATCTCCCGTTCAGCTTTCGCCAAATTTGCTCTCGATCAATCGCTCGAGTGCGTCGAGCGCTTCTTTCGCGTCCGGACCCTCCGCCTTCAGCTGCAACGTGGAACCGCATTCGGCGGCCAACATCATCACACCCATGATACTCTTTCCGTTGACCTCGAGATCTTCGCGGACCACGGTAATATCACTGGTGTACTTGGCGGCCAACTTCACAATCTCCGCCGCCGGCCTGGCATGCAATCCCGCTTTATTGACAATCTGAACGGTACGCTCGGGCATCAGTGAGCCACGGAGAAGAGTGCGAACGCAGCAAGGATGATGAGGGCGAGACGCCAGCTTTCGATTCGGCCCTGCAGACGAACGAGCAACAACGCTCCCAAGAGCACGGCGAACAGCACGCTGCCGAGCAAAACGCGCCCGGGACCGATCACCCGATAGAGCGCCAATGGAATCGCGAATCCGGTCGCGAGGGCGGCAACCCGTCCGATGTGGAGTGGACCGTTGCGCAACACGGGATTCGCCAACGCGGAGGCAACGCGCAACCCGTTGTTCCAACCCGTGCGCAGCCCCCACGCGCGCAGCCCGAAGTGGCCGAGGTTGTACGAGCCGAGGAACACGCTCAGGACGAGCACCGGCCCCCCGCCGAGACCGAACACCGCGAGCGCCAGCAGGCTGCAGAATGGCAGCCATCCCGCCCACACGAGTCGATCGCCGACGCTGCCGAGGGGTCCGCACAACGCCGTTCGAAAACGCTCAATTCGTTCCGGCGGCTCGCCGTCGAGCTCCGCGCGTGCCAGCGCACCGACGGCGACGGCGGCGAGATATGGATGCGCGTTGAAGTATTTGCTCTCCCGCGCCAACGCTTTCTTGAACTGCTCGCTGTGCACGCCTTGCGGCAGCAGCCGCAGCGCCGGCTCGAGACAAAAACCGATGCCGTTGCCGAGCAGGATCTCGTAGTTCCACGATCCCTGGATCGCCAACAGGCGAATGAACACCGCGAGCCGCGTCTTGAACGACAGATCGGGCGCGGGCGTGCCGGCGGAAGCGGCGACGG
>DATEHJ010000435.1:0-4355 GCA_035279645.1 Gemmatimonadaceae bacterium | reverse complement strand
ACTTGTATCAAGGATGCTGCTTGAAAGCTCATGCCGAACAATACAAGTCAAAGCGTTCATCGCCACTTGTTCCCAGGCCATTTTAGATGCTTGCCGAGCCCAGAGAACGGCGCAAGTTAGATCAGTAAGGCCTAGATCTGTCACGGCAGCGCGTTGGGACGGACTCCGAGGTTCGGCGGCTGCTGATCCGAATCACACCGCGCACGTCGAGCGCTGATTATCGCACACGGACTTCCCGCGGCTCCCGCAGCGAGTCACTTCGTCGATCCCGACGCGCTCACACCGGCCACCCTCGCACTTCGTTAGGCAGTTGCCGCAGAGTCGCCGCAAGGCCGCGGGCTATCGACCTGGCGGTTACGGTCGCGTGTTCGCTGCAGAGCTCGTGGCTGCAGATCGCGCATCCGAGCATGCGCAGCACGCGAGATCATGCGTCATCGCACGGCGCCTCGTGCGCCACGCAGTACGGCTCGTCGCACGACACGCATGTCCGCGTGCGTTCGGCACAGTTGGACCGGCCGTCGAGGTGACACCCGGTGATCCGTGGTCCCAGCAGAAGTCCTCGTCGCACACACCGCAAGTCAACACGCACGTGTGCGGCCGAGGCACCCGCACCGGACGACCGTTAGGAACCATCACCTAACGACCTGAATTGCAACACGTCGCCCTGGCAACCTTCGGCGAGCGCCCCCGATGGAGCGTTCGCCTTTAGACGGTCCGCAAGCCTCAAACTCAACGCAACCAAAGTCAGCGTAGGATTCACCGCCCCCGCTGTCGGATAAACCGCCGCTCCACCGATGTGCAGGTTCGCTAAACCGTGCACCTGGCAATTCGCATCGACGACGCCCTGCTTCGGATCATCGGACATCCGCGTCGTTCCCATGTGGTGAAAGCCGCCGCTCACGAAACTCGGCCAGGTCTTGTCATCGCTGAGGAGCCAGTCCTTGATCTGCACTCTCCCTGTTCCGGTGCGGCCCATCTCGCGGCCGAGGAGCTCGTAGAACGTTCGCATCGACCGCTTGTCGAGATCGGTGAACTGCCAATCGAGACGCGCGCGCGCCATTCCCAGCGCATCCTTCTCACCGCTCAACGTCACTCGTGAATCGGGATTGGGAGCCTGCTCCTGTCTTGTCGTCAGATGATAGAAGCGCGGCGGACCCGAAGCTGTGGGTGGCGCCGCGGCCTCCACGAAGGGCGGTGGACCCTTTCTTCCACCTGTCTGCCACGCCCTCATGGCGTTCATCGTCGCGGTATCGAGGAACTCGAACGTGCTCTTGACCGGGTCGCCGTAGTTCCCCGGCGCGAGCGACGCCGTGCCGTGGAGGACGCGATGCTCCTTCTGCGCCGCGGGAGTGATGGCAAGCTCTCCCCGAGGCCGTCCTCCAAGCCCGGCCATCGCGTAAAGACCGGTCCTCGTCGTCGCCGGTCTGGCCAGCACCAGCTCGGCGGTCGGCATCTCGAAGTGCTCCATGAAATAGCGGCCGACGAGATCGTTGCCGTTGCCCAGTCCCGTTCGTGCCTGACGATTGGATGCGAGAAGGAGCCGGGCGTTCTGGATACTGTGGCAGCAGAGAACAAAGCGCTTCGCCTGCGCGCGCAATTCCTTGCCGTCAAAACCGCGCACGCGCACCGACCGAACCGCGGTCAGGCCCTCGTTGGCCTCGACCTCGACGACATTGGCGTAGGTGTAGAGATGGATGTTGGGCGAGCCGACTATTTCGTTCCGGTACTTCGTCCCGAACCGTGTGGGTGGACTGAACTGCCACATCTTGGTATTGAAGTCTCTGGAATCGCCGAGCAGGGGGACGCGATTCTCGTCCCCCTTCTTCCAGTCGTCAGGCTCGTACTTGTAGGGGCCGAGTTCGAGAATCTTCTGAGCGCGGGCGTAGAACGGATCGAGATCCTGACGCCGAATCGGCCAGCCGCTGTGCGGCACCCAGTCGCGCTTCTCGAAATCGATCTCGTCGTACGGGGAGCAGAAGCCGGCCCAGTGATTGGTGGTGCCGCCGAAGAAGTGGAGCGCCGCCCCCTGGAGCGGAAAGTACGAGTGTCCGATAATCTCGCCGCGATAGAGATCCTGGATCTGTTGCTCGAGCTCGAAGCCGCCCCCCTCGAGCAGCAGAACTTTCAGTGGCGTTTTGGCGAATTCACGGGCGATGGTGATTCCCGATGCGCCGGCGCCGACAATGCACAAATCGCCTTCGAGGACCGTTCCATTCGCGAGCGTTCTGGCGTCGGTGTGCATAACGAATCACGTTAGGCAGCGCCGAGCGAGAACAACGCGGCCCGTCTCGCCTCGGTGATCGAGAGGAGCCAGCCGTCGACGAGAACCGTGCGGCCTGCCTCGAAATCGTTGTGAATCTGCTCGTCGATCGATCCGCCGGGTGAACGAGCGAGAGCAGCGCGCAGCGAGTCGGTGCTGTTTTCCCGCGGCGTGGCTGCGCGATAGCGCGTGCCGATCTCACGGACGCGGTCAGCTCCGAGCATCGCGCTCAGATCGGGTTGAGCGGTGGGATTGGACGATCGATCTCTCCCGCATGCAGAATCCGCGAGAGTCGCGACGATACTGATCGCTGTCAGTTGCAGGAACCGTCGTCTATCGATGCTCATCAAACCGGCTCTCCAATCGCTGCATATCGTACGCGTCATGCAGGCGGTTGGCCAGCTGACCGATCGCGGCTACGTCGTGGTACGTATTGCCCAATCCAAGAGTCAACCGAAAGATGCAGGTACTAGATCACATATTAGGGTGACTCATGCCGTCAGCTCGATATTCAACGCCCTCTTGGATGGGCATCCCAAAAATCCTTGCCGGATTTATGGCGGCCATCGACACCCTTTGGGGAGCAATAGCAGTCCTACCGTTTGATTGGACGCTCCCCAAAGACACTGCGCTCGGGCTCAGTTTGGTGCTTGGGCTGCCGGCGTACCTGCTTGACCTCTGTATTCGGGGACGGGCAGTCATCTTCTTGCCAGCGGTCATCCTGCTGCGAGCTTTTACCGAATTCTTCTTGGCAGGCTCTCCAGCGACTCTTGGACGGCCATGGACCGATAACGTTGTAGCCGTCGCGTACTTCGTGCTCTTTCCGCCTAACTGTCTGCTTATCGCAGCCGCTGTGCTTCTTCAGTGGTCCAAGCTGAGGAACCCACAGGCGACGCATATCCACTGAGCGCGGCTTCTTGGGCAATGCCTGATCAAATCTCGAATCGCGACAGTCGCCCGCCTTTTTTGAAAGCTCTTGACCGGATTCTGCGCGGCCTGCTGGCGATAAACTTCGCGCTGTTTGTCCTCGCGTTCATCCCGGCATACTCTGGCATCGGCCAGAGAGAGCCCGGCCTCTCGGATCGCCTGTTTAAAGCGCACGTGCTGTACGGCTGGAGCGGCGACGTTGTGTGGATGTGCGCATCGACACTGCTCATAGGCGTCGCATCCATACCGATCATAGTCGTCGGCGGAGTTACGGAAACTAAAGAACCGCCTTTTCACAGGACTGCAATTCTCTGCTTGATGTGGCTGGCGTGTTTTCTCGTTTATTTGGTTTACACCGTCATTCACATGTTCTAATCGGCGAGCTTCTCAGTTGTCCACTTCGATCACTCGCTTGCAAACAGGTTTTTCGCAGACACCTCTAGCGGCCTATGGCCTCCAGATGGCTAGAATCGCGCCCAGCTCATCGACTTGAGAGCGCTGAAGCGCAAGCCGGCGAGACTGAAGGGCAGTATCGATTGCCGCCACTTGTCGTCGAGTAGGCTGGACGAATGTTCGGTTCTGTTCATCGAGCCAACGCTGCAGCGCCATCGATGCCAGCGTACGAATATCCTCATCGCCATCCGCGGCGCCCTCTATGAGAAGTGGCAAGGCATCCCACTTGGAGAGAGCCGTCCCGAGGAGGAACGCGTCGCGCCGGCCATGCTTGGTCTCGACGCTCTCGAGAAGTGCCGCGATCTTGTCCGCGCCGACGCGCACTGCCAGTGGCTGGAGCGCGTCGCGCACCGCGTGCGTTACTCCAGGCGCCGAGTCGTTGAGCATTCCCGGTAGCCGTTCGACTGCCGCGCTCTGATCGACTCGTGCGAGCGCGTACGCGGCGGCAGCGCGCACGCGCGGCTTGTCGTGCGCTAGAAGCTCTACAAGTGTAGCGACGTCGGCGGCGGTGCCTACCTCTCCGAGGCCACCCACGGCCGCGGCGACTCGACAAGGCGAATCGGCCGCGGCAGCGCGTTCCCGATAGAACATTGCAAAGTGCCTAATCAGCGCGCGCTTGCGAGCCGCGTCCCGCGCTACCCAGCGGACCATCGGATTCTCGTCGACGAGCGCGTTGATGACGAAAGGGTCAGCGCTCGCGCCGAGTGAATCGACG
>DATEHJ010000434.1:0-9890 GCA_035279645.1 Gemmatimonadaceae bacterium | reverse complement strand
CGCCTCGAGGCGCGCCTTGTCGCACCGGCCGGCGTTGAGATAGGCCTCGGCCAGCCTGATTCGAATGCGGAAGCTGCCCGGGTCGTAGAGCGACGCGCGCTCGAGCGCCGACGTCCGGCTGCTCTCCGTGATCGTCCCCATCGCCGCCATCTGGAGCGCGCTCCGCCCTGCGGCGAGGAGTCCCAATACAAATACGACGATTGGCGCCCATCGCCTAACGCCTGTCGTTACCGATGCGCGCGGCGCCGACGCCGACACCGGCTCGGAGTACACGCCGAGTAACAGCCAGACGAACAGTGTCGGCGGAGCGATGAGCAGCACCGCGTCGAACGAGCCAACTATGAGTGTTACAATCACGGTCGCGGCGAGAGCGCAAGCGCCGAGCGCCGCGTCTGGACTCCGCGCGACCCGCGCGTGCCACGCGGCGAGTCCGAGAAAGGCGACGAAGGTCAGGATCAAGAGCGCGGTCGCGGGCGCGCCGCGTTCGGCCGCAAACGCCACCCAGTCGCTGCTCGGCCACGGATTCGACGTCATCCCGTCGTCGGTACTGCTGAGCGACGGATCGCCTCGTGAAGCATAACGAGGATACGCGACCCCCCAGTTTCCCGGACCCACGCCGAGGACCGGGTTGTCCGCCATCATCCGCAGCGAAGTCGTGTATTGCACGAGACGGCCGTGACCGCTCCCCTGCTGGTAGTTCACCATCCCGCGCACCGACTCGAGGTAGGGGGACTTGCTGTTCCACTCGAGCGTGTTCGGCAACACCAGCGCCACGAGCGCGCCGACGAGCGTCGCGCTGCCAAGCAGCGTCGCGCGCCGCGCAACGTCGCGTCCGCTCCAGCGAGCGTGCGTGATCCAGGCGACGATGACCACAGGGACCGCGGCGACGAGTAGGGCGAGCCATGCGGCGCGTGTGCGCGACAAAACCTCCGCCGCGCCGACGACGGCGATGAGGACGCCGGCGAAAAGAGTCGCCGCCGAACGTCGTGCCGTGAGCCCACAGTAGACGATCGTGGGGGCGACAATCGCGCCGAGGTGCGCCATGAAGTTCCGATTGCCGAAGGTGCCCCCCGGCGACCGATTGAGGCTGAAGTAGTCGGACTCCACTCCGTACGCCTGCAGGAGTGCCGTGGCTGCACCGACAGCGCCGGCGAAGCCGACTGCCCACAGCACTGGGCGCGCGAGACCGTCGCGTCGAAGGACGCGTCCGATCCAGAAGAGCGCCGCGCCCGACAACGAGATCGCGAGCGCTCGCGTCGACATCCACGCATTCTGAGCGACGACGGCCGACACCGCGCTGAGCGCGAGATAACCGACAATCAGCCAATCGATGCGCGCGAGCGAGAGGCGGCCACGTCCCCAGAGGCAGCACAGCGCCGCGAACAACGCGGTCAGGTGTAGTACCAACTCCTTGGGAACGAAATAGCGGTCGAGGTCGAACGCTTTGTATGGCAGCGACGCGAGCACCACGGCGAGCGCACCGACCTGAACGAGCCGGAGTGCGAGGCGATCGGTGCGAGGCGGCGAAATTGACGAATATGGCATGCGGAGGAGGAATGAAAGACCACTAGCGCTATCGCGCCAGACTCTTGCGCGCGCCTATCTTTCGCACTTTCCGCACACCGACTATGAATCGCCGCGATTGGTTCCAGGTCGCCCTCGCCGGTTTGGCGACGACCGCGCTTTCACGCTCCGCCTTCAGTGCTCCCCGCGCGCCGCGGATCACGGTATACAAAAGCCCCACTTGTGGCTGTTGCACGGCGTGGGTCGAGCACATGAAGAAGAATGGGTTCACGGTCGACGCCCACGACGTCGGCGACGACATGCTCGGTCAGGTCAAAACGACCGCTGGAATCCCAGCGGCCCTCCGCAGCTGCCACGTTGCGCTCGCTGGCGGGTACGCGTTCGAGGGACACGTCCCGGCCGACCAGGTGAAGAAGGTGCTCACGACGAAACCCAAGCTCGCCGGCCTCGCGGTGCCCGGGATGCCAGCCGGATCGCCGGGAATGGAAATCGGTGGTCAGAAAGATCACTACCAGGTCATGGCATTCGATCGCGCGGGAAAGAGCTGGGTCTTTGCCAGTCTGTAAGAGCGGCACTGCCTAGGCATGTCATCGGTCGGGCGACCCTTCCGCTCGGTAAGGGGTAATTGACTTACAAAAGCTTATCAGGCCCACGGCTTGCTGCCGTCGTGCTCGGTGCTTGTTTTCGCCGGTGGCCGGTGGCTCCCAAGGCCCTGGCGCAAGCGCCAATTAGTCTTCTCTAAACTTTACCTCGACATGCACTCCGTTCTCCGAGCCCGCGTCGCGGGCGGTTTACTTTCCGCCGCGCTTGTCGTCGCGGCGGCGATGCCCGCATTCGCGCAGTCGGCGTCGCCCAAGTCGGCGCCGACGCGCCCGCGATTCGACAGCACTGGCGTTGCCGACACGTCGATGTTCGCGCCGCTCGGACTGCCCCCAGGCAATCAGTATCGCAGCGGCTCCGGCGCACCGGGTCCCAAGTATTGGCAGCAGCGCGCCGACTACGATCTCAAAGCGACGCTCGACACGGCGGCCAAAGCAATCAAGGGCGAGTTGACGATACGATATACAAACAATTCCCCTGACACTCTGCATTTCCTCTGGTTCCAGGTGGAGCAGAACGCATTCAAGGCCAACTCACTCAACTCCTACGTCTTTCCCGCCGACTCGCGCTTTGGCGCGCGGAATTTCGAGGGCGGCGACATGATCGACCACTTCGAGGAGGTGCTCGGCGGCGCCAAGGGCGCCCGGCACGCGCTCAAGTTGCGGACCGAAGGCACGGTGATGAAGGCCGATCTCGCCGAGCCGTTGGCGCCGGGCCACACGGCGACGATCAGCGCGGCGTGGCACTTCAACGTCCCCGAGCATGGCGCCGATCGCATGGGGCGCGACGGGCCGCTCTACGAGCTCGCGCAGTGGTATCCGCGGCTCAACGTCTACGACGACCTTCGCGGCTGGAACACGGAGCCGTATCTCGGACAGGGCGAGTTCTATCTCGAGTATGGTGATTACAACCTCGAGGTCACCGTCCCCGCCGGCTACATCGTGGCGGCGACGGGAAGTCTGCAAAACGCGCACGACGTACTGACTCCGGCAGAGATCAGTCGGGTCGCCCAGGCGTCCAAGTCCGACGCGGTGGTGCACGTCGTCACTCGCGAGGACCTAACGAGTGGCGCGGCGCGCCCGCGCAAGACGGGGACAATGACCTGGCGCTTCGCGGCGAAAAACGTTCGAGACGTAGTCTGGGCTGCATCGCCGGAATACATCTGGGACGCGTCGAGCTACAAAGGCATCCTCGCCAACGCCTACTATCGCCCGACGGCGGTCGAGACGTGGAAGGACGGCGCCGACATGTCGCGCATGTCGATTCAGGAGTACTCGGAGCGCTGGTTCCCGTATCCGTATCCGCAGATCACCGCCGTCGAGGGTCCGATCAGCGGCATGGAATACCCCATGGTCGCGATGGAAGCGAAGAGCGCCGACAAGTATGAACTTTATAATGTCGTGACGCACGAGATCGGCCACATGTGGTTCCCGATGATCGTTGGATCAAACGAGCGGATGCACATGTGGCAAGATGAAGGATTCAATACGTTCATCAACACTTTTTCTGAGGCGCGGCGCTATCCGGAGAAGGGAGATCAACTGCAACGCGCTGCCGACGAGCGCTCGCTGGTGACGCAGTACATGGAGCACAACGTCGACGAGCCGCTCGAGATCAATCCGGACCGCATCAATCCGCAGTTGTTAGGCGAGAACGCGTACGTGAAAACGAGCGTCGCGCTGCAGCAGTTGCGGCAGGAGATCCTCGGGCCGGAGGCCTTCGATGATGCGTTCCGCACGTACATTCAGCGCTGGGCGTTCAAGCACCCGTCGCCGGTGGACTTCTTCCGCACGATGGAAGACGTGAGCGGCAAGCGCCTCGACTGGTATTTCCGCGAGTGGTACCTCGAGAACCCGCACTTCGATCAGGCGATCGACTCCGTCGTCACCGCGCAGCGGGGAGACACGCTCATGGTGGGCGTGCTGTACGCGAACCACGCACGTGGCATCGAGCCGATCCGCGCTCGCTTCACCTTCAGCGACGGCTCGACGCAAGACTTCAATTATCCGGCCGAGGTTTGGAGCACGAACACGTCGGTGTATGCGCGCGAGTATGCGTTCGTCGGAAAGAAGCTGACGCGTGTCGAGCTGGATCCGGACAAGAGGTTGGTGGACGTCGATCGGTCGAACAATGTGTGGCCGACGGCAAGGGTAACGCCCTAACGAGCGGCTAGGGGCTTGGGGATGGGGGTTAGGGACTTGTCCCCTAACCCCTTTTGCTCTAGCCTCTAGCCCCTTCTTCAGACGCCGCCCAAACACCGGTCGATGATTTCCCTCTTCGCCTCGCGCTGATCGCCGATGACGCTGTAAAACTCGTCGAAGTACTCGAGCGTCTCCTTCCCCCGGTTGCCCTTGAGTAGTTGACCGATCGAATCCTTGTAGAGCGCGTACATCGAGTCCTTCTTCGCCTTGAACAACTCGAACACCGGCGCGTACACGTCCGTCGGGAGACAGTAGCCGCGATAAACCCGGTCGCGAACTCGCTTGATCGGCAGGCGGGGATCGGGCGTCGCGTAGCGCGTGTTCACAGCGCCGGAGAAGTCGAAGTCGTACGCGATCGGGACGTAGTCTCCGGTCTCGCCCGAGATCAGCTCGACGTTGTGCAACCCGGACACGGACCAGTCGGTGTTGCCGATCAGGTACTGAAAGACGGAGAAGATCGCCGCTTGCTTCGCGTCCAGCTCCGACGGACCGGCGCCCTTCTGCTTCGCGAGCATTCCACCCACCCGATACGCGACCGCCTCCGGCTCCTCGGTGATGTACGCGTAGCGCGTCGCGACCGTCTTGCCGGAAGCGCTGTCGGCGTACGTCACCCGCGCCAGCCGCACGCGATGGCTGTACCGTGTGAGCAGATTATAAACACGATAGAGCTGCATCTCCTGCAGGACGTACTGCTCGTAGTCGTCGTTGTCGCGGCAGTGCGTGACGAGCTTGGGCTTGTCGAGTTTCGCGAACAGGCTGTGCTTCACCGTCGACTTTGCGAAGTCCAGCCGAATCGGCGGAAAGTCGCAGTTGGCGAGCCGCCAGATGCCTCGCGTCTTCACCTTGAGTGGAATCTCGATCGGACCGTCGGTCGAGTCGGTGAAGCTGATCGTTGCGGCGCGCCAGGGCGACGCCTGCGACTTGTCCCTCCGCAACTGCCCAAAGTTCGCCGTGAGCGTGAATGTCACCGGTGCCTCGGCCGTGAAGAGCCGAGCTGCCTCGTGCGGCACGAGCTCGATTTGCGTCGGGTCTTTCTTGTCTTTCTTCTTCTTGGATTGCTGCTCCTGCGCGGTGAGGTTCGTCGCGAGGATGATCGTGGCAAGGAGCAGAGTGAATGCGCGCATGGGTTTTCCCGAGTTCAGTCTAACTGCCACTCATGCCAATTCTACGGCCTGGATCGGCGCACCGCGTCCGCGCAGTAGCTCCAACACGTTGTCCGCCGGAATGCTCCTCTTGAGGACCACGGCGTACTCCACGACGTGCGTTCCGTCCGGCTCGTGGACGACGCCGCCGTAACGCCAGCGCTTCAAGTGCTCCTCGAGCAGCGGCTCGATCGTTAGGCGCGTCGCCCGCACGTCCTCGGTGCGAATGCGCAACAATGCCTCACGACGCCCCTCCGGGTCCGGCGTCTCCGGATTGTCTCGCCGCGCGCGGCGCCACGCACGATCCGCAACTGCCGCCAACTGATCCGCAGATAGATCCTGAAATACCTGTTCGTCCATCCGTGCGACGAACGTCCCCGTTCGACTGATCTGCTCCATCGCTCGTGCCAACCGCCGCTCGGCGAGGCGACCATCGAGCGCCGCCGAGCGACCAAAGTCGCTGTACCAGAGGGCGAGCGCGACCCCGTTGAACAACACCGAGATCACGAGCGCCACCGGAAGATCCACCGCCGAGGCCAATCCGATCGCTGTCGCGAGAAAGATGTAGACCGCGTCCTTGCTGTCATCGAGCGTATTGCGAAAGCGGACCGCCGCCACGATGCCGGCGAGGCTGAACGCGAGTGCCACGCTGTATTTCACCAGCACCACGACGCCGGCGACGACGAGCGGCAACACAATGAGCGTCTGCACAACCGACTGCTGATAGCCGCGCTTCGCACGCGTGTAGGTGTAGACCCACGCCGTCGGGAGCGCGAGCAAGACCGACGCGATCATCGCCAGCGCCACCGTGACCGCCAATGTCGTTTGATCCAGTGGGACGGTGGCGGCGGCGCGGGCACGTCGCCCGCCCCCGCTCGCATCGAGGCCCCCACCGACGCTGCCGAACAATGCATCCAACGACTCGTGTGCGATCATCTCCGAGCGCGGCAGGTAGCGCCAAACGAGCACCATCGCGCCCACCAGCGCGGCATAGTAGACCACGAGCCGCACGATCAGGCTGCCGGTCACCCTGCGGACCCAGCTCGTGCGGCCATTCGCCGTCGCCATCACTTTCTCCTGGGGAGGGCGGGAGACAGAAGTGGAGTGCGGGCTGCGAATATGCCGTTTTGCGTCTGACGCCGCGAGATCGTCCTCATTGAGACTCCTTCGGGTTTCATGCGCCCCCTTCGACGCCTCCTCGCGCGGACGCTCCTCGCGCCCTTTCTGCTCCTGCCGCTGCTCTCGTGCAGCTATCCCACGCCGTCCGCGAAGGCGGTGTCGGGAGCGCTCGAGCACAGCGCGTTCACTGAGCCGAAGATGGTGACGATTCCGCGTCGCATCGAAGCGCGCACCGACGCCTCGTTCGGCGGCGGCATGCTCGACGATCGACAGCTCGCGAGGATCGATGCCGTCGTCGCCATCCTTCGGGCCAACAAGCTCGTCGACGTGCAAGACATCTTCGGCCCCGAGCCAGGCACCGGCGGCTACCGGCACATTCTGTCCATCGCACCCTCGAGCAACGCCTCGCCAGAGCTCTTTCTCGAGGCCGACGAGCCGGTTGAGGAGGCGGGCTACGGAAGGATTCGAAAGACGCCCGGCTGGCACGTGGCGGTCGCGCGACGGGAGATCGTCAGCGTGGGTCAGATCATCGACTCCAGCTCACCGCTCGCCGATCGACTTTCGCCAGGCTACGTCCAGGCCGACGTCGCCTTTCGCTGGATACCGACCGAAGTCGGCAAACTCTTCGACCAGGGCTCGCTCAGCTTCGATGATATGCCGCGCGATCTGCAAGTCGCCAGCGTGAACGCGGGCGATCTCGACAGCCGCGCAACCTACAATGGCCGCGCGTGGCTCACCCGAAACAAGAAGGGAGAGTGGATGGTGACGCTTTTCGACTGTCGCCGCTGCTCGACTCAATCCTGATGCGCAAATTCGCCCTGCCGCTTCTCCTGCTCGCCGCCTGCGGCAAGCCCAAGATTTCCAAGGACGCTGCCGCTGTCCTCGTCCAGAAGTCCGCGCCGTTCCAGACCGCGAAGCTTCTCTACCTGCCGCGCGTGCTCGCCATTCCGTCGGACGGCATCATGTCGAGCAGCGCGACGCGCGAAGGTGAGGCACTCACCATCACGCAGATCGCATCGGTCGATCCCGTCGTCGCGGTGCTCCGAGCGCGCGACCTGGTCGCGATCGAGGACTTCGTGAGCGCGGTGCAAAGCTCGATTGTCGAGCCGGTGAAGCCCCCCGAGGATACCGCCGCGTCGTCGGACAGCAGCAAGTCACCTAACGACTCGTTGAAAGCGCTCAAGGAGGCAGCGAAGCACCCGCGGCCGCGCTTCGATGAGACGCACACCAGCCCGCCCCCCGTCGCGCCGCTCGCGCAAGCGTGGGTTCATACGCTCCGGGTGACGCCACGATCCCCACTGCAGACCGCGGAGCTCGTGGCGGACGATGGTGACGACAATCCGGAATCGCCTCGCGTCAATTACAGCGGCCGGCCGATCGCGCGCACGCCTGGTTGGACGCTCGCTACGGGAGCGCGCGAGTTCCTGCGCGCCCTCGACGTCGGCAACTACTCGCCCATGCGCGGCCAACCGCCAGGAGAGATGACCATCGATTTCGTTTGGCGCTGGCGCCCGACGAAACCGGGGGCGCCCTTCGATACCGAGAGTGCGGAATTCCAGTCACTCCCGCCGGAGTTGCAGCAGTCAGCGAACGGTGGCGGCATAACGATGGACACGTCGCGACCGCACATGAGCCGCGCATATCTCGCTCGTGACGGCACCGGCTGGAAGGTGACAGGCATCGACTGGACCTTCGGCGACGACAAGCCCATTCGGCCGTAAGGGCAGCGGCGCATCTCTCATGACACGCGCACCGCGCCGTCCGAGCCTAACGATCATCGCTGTCGCGAGCACGCTGGCGCTCGCCGGTTGTCTCTCCAAGGCAATTACCAAAGACGAAGCGGGTGCGCTGGTCAAAACGTCGGCGGCTTTTACACGTCCGAAATTCGCGCACATCCCGAAGCTCCTCACCTTTCAGAGCTTCTACAGCTCGGCCTACGGGAGTGAAGGGATTCTCTCGGTCGGCGATCTCGCCCGCGTCGACCCGACGCTCGCAATCTTGAAGCTCCAACGCGTCGTGAACGTGAGCGAGAGCATTTACGGACCGGGTCGCGGTGCAATGCACCAGATTGTGGTCACGCCGAGTGGCATCGACTCTGCGTCGCTGCTCGCCGACGAGGATCCGCGCGCCGGCGGCTTCAACGAGCAAGAGATACTCGACGCCAACGAGGAGCGCGCCCGCGTCGGGTCGACCGGCTACTCCCAGTTCAAGAAGGAGATCGGCTGGCGTGTTCCCATCGGCACGCGGGATTTCCTCCAGGTCGACCAGATCCACAACTGGCGGGACGCGAACGAGAACATTCCGGTGAACGAGCTGGCCATCGACTTCAGCTGGCGCTGGGTGCCTAACGAATTCGGCGACGCATTCGATTCGGAGAGTCAAACCTACGCGTCGTTCCCCGATACGGTGCAGGAAGCGGCGAAGAACTGGGGCGTGCGCATGAACACGCAGGGCCCAATGCACAGCCGAGCTTTCCTGCATCGCGAAGGCAATCGCTGGCAGCTCCGCCTGATCCAATGGTCATCCGGCCGCGGCAATCCGCGTTAGCGCTTCTTCTCGCGCTCACCGTGGGCTGTAGTGTCTCCGAAGACCGGGAGATCGCGCTCGGCCGAGAGAACGCCGAGGAGATCGACACCCGCTTACCGCTCGTCACCGACACCGTCGTCACTGCCTACGTACAGGCGCTCGGCGCCCGTCTCGCCGCCGGGACGAGTCGCGCCAATTTGCCGTGGCGCTTCACGGTGATCGACAGCAAAGATGTCAACGCCTTCGCGCTCCCCGGCGGATTCGTATATGTGAATCGCGGGCTCATCGAGCGGTCCGACCGGATGGACGAGCTGGCGGGCGCCCTCGGCCATGAGATCGGGCACGTCGTTAGGCGACATTCGGTGCAGCAACTGAAGCGGAGCGGAGGCACCCGCATCGGCGTCGCGCTCTTCTGCACCATTACCAGCTTCTGCGACAGCCAAACCGCCAGAGTCGCGATCGACGTCGGCGGTGCCGCTTGGCTCGCGCATCACAGCCGCGAAGCCGAGGCCGAGGCGGACTCGGAGGCCGTCGCGAACACGGTGCGCGCCGGCATCAGTCCGGAGGGAATTCCGGCGCTCTTTCGGGTGCTGCTCGCGGCGCGAAATCAGCAGCCCGGCATCGTCCAGACGTTCTTCGCATCGCATCCCCTCGAGGAGGACCGCATCGACAACACACAGCGCATCGTTGATCGTGTAGATCCCGCTATTGAACGAACGCTAACGCGCGACGACAGTGCGTTTCAGGAAATGAAACGGCGGTTGGCTTTAGTCAAATA
>DATEHJ010000433.1:0-2404 GCA_035279645.1 Gemmatimonadaceae bacterium | reverse complement strand
TCCCTTCGCGCTGTACGGGCTCTGCGCGTGCACCGCATCCGTGAGGGACTCGGCGAAAAAGAACTGCGATGTGAATTCGTAGGTCTTCGTCGACCCGGCGAAAAGGCGCAACTTGAAGTGGATGTGCACGGCTCGGCCCTGATACCAACCGGGATAGATCGTCTCGAACGTTACTTGGCCGTTGGCATCGGTGATCTGGTATCCGCGCAGGAATTTGTGGCCGCTACCGGTGCCGGAGACGTCGGAATACACTCCGCCGGCGTCGCAATGCCACACATCGATGTATGCGCCGGTGAGCGGCGTGCAGGCATTGTTTTGAAATCGAGAAACGTTGAAGGTCAGCTGCAGCAGGACGCCGGGCGACACCGCGCCCGTCACGGGATCAGTGCGGATGTCGGCGCGGTTCAGTTTCTCGTCGACAAAGTATGGGCCCTCGGTAAGAGCAGCGGTGAGGACGCACGAGGGGCTTGTCGAGTCCGAGGACGACGTATCAGTAGTTGCCGCGGTTGGGTCGCTGGCGGCGCAACCGAGCAGCGACTGGGAGACGACGACGCTGACGACGGAGCTCGCGGCGCGGCCGATCAGGGTGCGACGCGAGATGCCGGTCGTCGGGCGGCTGGTTGGGGACACGAGCATGAGGCGGCTCCATCTGGCTGGTGATCGATCGCTATCCGTTGAGACACGTGAGAAGGGAGATACCCTAACCGCCCGGCGCCTCTGGACGCTCCCGTGCTACTCGGTACATTGTGCGGCAGCATTACTTCCCGACGTCGGCGTGCTATTGAGCAAACACTACTCGACCAACCTCCGATGACTCACGTGCGACTTCGCGTCGCGGTGGTCGCGACGACGCTACTCGCGACCGTCGCAGCGACCACACATCGCGCCGCCGAGCCCCGCGTCACCATCGACACTGGCGCGCTCGAGGGGACGGTCGACTCGGCGACCGGCGTGCTCGTATTTCGCGGCATCCCGTACGCGGCGCCTCCCGTTGGCGTGCTGCGCTGGCGTCCGCCACAACCCGCGCCACGGTGGACCAGTGTGCGACCGGCGCGGGACCTCGGCCACAACTGCATGCAAGGGCAGCCCTATTCCGACATCGATCCTTTCGTCGCCGGAGTTTCGGAAGATTGCCTCTATCTCAACGTCTGGACGACATCGGTCGGTACGGCCGCGCCGCGGCGTCCCGTATTGGTGTGGATCCACGGCGGCGGCTTCTTCGCCGGCTTTGGGGGCGAGGAGCGACACAACGGCGCGCGCCTCGCGCAGAAAGGCGCGGTCGTCGTGACACTCAACTATCGCCTTGGCCCGTTCGGATTCTTCGCGCATCCCGCGCTCGCCTCTGAGTCGCCGCGCGGCGCGTCTGGCAACTACGGGCTGCTCGATCAGATCGCGGCACTGCGGTGGGCGAACCGGAACATCGCGCGCTTCGGGGGAGATCCGTCGCGGGTCACGATCTTCGGCGAATCGGCTGGTGGCATGAGCGTTGGTGCGTTGATCGCGTCTCCCCTCGCCAAAGGCCTTTTCGAGCGCGCCATTCTCGAGAGCGGCACCGGCGTGGGCAGCATGGTGCATCGCGACTCGGCACAGAAACTAGGCGTCGCGTTCGCCGAGTCGTTAGGCATCCACGGCTCGAGCAGCGGAGCGGCGAAGGCACTGCGCGCGGTGAACGCCGACACAATTCTCGCCACGGCCGCGCGCGGCGGACCGACGGGAGGCGGGCCTCGCTTCTGGCCGATCGTCGACGGGTGGGTACTCCCCCACCCTGTCGACTCGGCGCTCCTTCGCGGCTCGGCCAATCTCGTTCCCGTCATTGCAGGCACCAATCGCGACGAAGGAGACGACTGGATGGGCGCGCCGACACGCGCCTTCGCGCGCCTCGTGTCCATGCGCGGCACGCCGGTCTGGGTCTACATGTTCTCGCGCGTCGGTGAGGACAGCGCGAACCAGCGGCGTGGCGCGTACCACAGCGCCGAGATCACCTTCGTGTTCGGGCGGCCGCATCCGATTCTGGAGAGCGCTGGGAACACGCCGTACGACTCGACGCTGGCGGACGCGATGAGCGACTACTGGGTCGCATTCGCGACGAACGGCGATCCGAATGGCGCGCCCGCAGCGGAGAAATGGCCGAAGTGGCCGCGTTACGCAAAGGAGACGGACGCGCTGCTGGAGTTCGGTCCCGAGATCGCCGAGCGAACGATGGTGAAACGAATGGCCTACGATTCTATCGACGCCGTCGCGCGATCACGGGGAGGATTGCGGCCTCGTTAGGTCGCTTGTCAAGGTGCAGATCCCTCGCTGCGCTCGGGATGACAGCGGGTCGTCCAGTCAGTAAACACGGAGATCCTCGCCGAGAGCGACCGGTCCCGAGAACCGTGATCGCGCCTCGGCGAGAATCTCGTCC
>DATEHJ010000432.1:0-2915 GCA_035279645.1 Gemmatimonadaceae bacterium | reverse complement strand
GATCAAGGCGTAGCCATCCTTGATCCACGACTCCTGATGGTGCCGCGCCGAGGCATAGCTCGTCATCGCGAGGCGAATGCCCTTCGCGACCTGCGCGTTGAGATAGATGTTCGCGACGGCGTTGTTGAAGCCGTTGCCGATGGTGATGAGCTGATTCTGATTGACGCCGTTGGCGTCGGGCTTTGGCGCCGCGGTATTGCTGTGCTGCAGTCCCTGGAATTGCTGCGTGAACGCCGCGCCCCAGCCGAGCTTGAAGCCGGTGTAGGGGATCGAGTCGTCTTTCGGCGGCTCGAAGACATTGAGTCCGCGGGCATCCGCCGGGCGAATGTGCTGGAACTCGATCGCCGGCACCGTGCTGATCTTGTTCGCGGTCTTCACCGTCGTCGACTCGGGCTTCGGCTTCGCCGTCTCCGTCTTCGCGCCGGAATCGACGGCTTGGGTGGTTTGCGCGGTCAGCGACACTGTGAAGAAGGGGATCGCGACGGCGGCAAGGAACAGCTTCGTTGAGTATTTCATAATGCCTCCGAACGACTCGAGAGTGTGGGAGTGCGAGTGCTGGCGTCTCGAGTCAGCGTTGTTCGCCGACGAGAGCGGCGCTCAGGGTTTGTGGGCCAACGAGGAGAGAGAACTTCACCGTGATCTTGTTGTCGGTGCGGAGCGTGCCGAACATCGCGGTCGGCGGTTTCACGCCGAAGTCGGTCATCAGGAGGGGAAGCGCCCCCTCGGCACGCACGCCGCCGTCGGGAAGTCGCGCCGCGGTCACGTCCATGTTCACCGGCCTCTCGGTGCCGGCGACGGTCAGTGAGCCCACCGTCTTCACGGTGAACGAATCGCTCGCCGCGGCCGGCACGACGTCGAACGTCGCGAGGATGTAGCTGATCTCGGGCGAGTCGTCGGCTTTGAGCGCCTTGTACAGATTGTTGTCCATCCCGCCATGCCCACACTTCAGATTCCGCACGGGCACTTTCACGGTGACCTTCTTCAGCAGCGTCGGCGTGATGGTTGTGCTCTTGAGGAACGCTTCTTCGACTTCGATTGCCGCGTCGATCGAGCTGGCCTTGCAGCTCCAGCCATGAAGGTTCGAGCCGCCCTCGACCCACAGCTTGCTGTCGGGGCCAACGGCAAGGCGAACGGATTGGGCTTGCGTCGAGCCGGCGATCGCGACGAGAGCGGTCAGCGCGAGACTCGTTAGGGATTGTTTCAGCATGGGGCCTTCTCCTTTCCCCGGAGCGGCGGCGACAGGCATCGGCAGTTCCGATGTGGGCCACCGCGCGATCGATTGTGATCAGAGAATACCAATTGCCCTTTCGGCCAACTGTCGGGCGGAACGCGGAAGACTCGTGAGGGGAAGGCCCGATCTTTCTGGCTGAATTACCCACCTCGCGTCGGAAAATCCCTTACCGCGGGATAGGGGTCAGGGATGTAGGGGGAATTGGGGCTCGGGAGCGTCGTCGTTGCGACGCCGATCACAAGCTCGTGACGCGCACGCCTCTACGCGCGTCGAGGGGCGGAATCATAGGGCAGCGACCGGTCGGGGAATGCATCCTGCTCACTCGTGAGGCAAGTCCAGCTCATGAGGAGCCAACGATGACAGATAGCCCCAACCGCGACGACAAGCCCGCGGCCAACTTTTCGGACGTCCAGAGCGGCAGCTCGAGCACGGCGCCGGCGGACCAGCCGGAGCGGAGCTACACCGTCCAGTCCGGTGATAGCCTCTCGAAGATCGCGAAGCACGTCTATGGTGATGCCGATAAGTGGCACGCCATCTACGACGCGAATCGCGACAAGATCAAGAATCCCGATCTGATCCAACCGGGGCAAGTGCTCTCTCTTCCGCCTAACGCCTGAGGACATCCACCATGCGATCAGTGATTCCGAGTCGGTCGATGAACCGCGCCGCGGTACTGTTCCTCGCGTTGTTGGCGATCGGAGCCTGCGGAAGGAAGAAAGAACAGCCGGTGACGGACACGGCCAGCGGCGCGATTGTGCCAACGTCTGGCGTTCAGGTTACGGGCGTGATGCTGGGGCGTACCGTTGGACCGGACAAGAAAGTTCTGAGGGAAACCGACACGTTCGCGAAGGGGGACACCATCTTCGCCTCCGTGCACACGATCGGCTCGTCCTCGAACTCGTTTCTCGTTGCGCGCTGGATCTATCAGGATGGTCAGGTCGTGAACGAGACGAGCGAGAATATCTCACCGACCGGCGACTCGTACACCGAGTTTCACGTTGCCAAACCGAGCGGCTGGCCAGCGGGAAAGTATACGGTCAAGATCCTCGCCAACGGCCAGGAAGTGCAGAGTAAGGACTTCACCGTACGGTGAGGACGTGGCGCGTGGAGCGTGGAGTGAGTAAACGCTCAACGCGGAACGCTTCACGCGCCACGCTCAGTGCTCCATTCGCGCGTACTGCTTCGGTACGCCCACCTGGATGATGCCCACCGCTCCTCTCTCGGCGTCGGCGAAGCTGTGCGTCACAAACGGATACAGACCTTCGCCGCTCGCGCCGCTCTCGAACACCGTCTCGAACACTGCACCGCCGCCGGCAGGAACCGTGTACGTCTGCACGCCGGTGAGTGCGTGCGCGGGATCGCCGTCGGGATACACGCGATCGAACACCGCCCCGACGACATGGAAGTCGCTGTTGAAGCTCGGGCCCGCGTTCACGACAAAGAATCGCACGCGATCGCCGACGTCTACCTTGAGCGGATTGTCCTTGTACTGAAACGCGCGTCCGTTGAAGACGACGTAGGTGGCCTGCTTGGCCATCGCCGCCTGCCAATCTGCGTGCATTGGCGCCATCACCGCGCTTTGAACCTTCGTCGTGTCGCCAGCCTTCGCGTAAAACTCGCTCTGCACGAGGACAAACTCCTTGTCCGCCTCCGTGCCCCATCCGTCCCTCGGATCGACGATGAT
>DATEHJ010000431.1:0-10743 GCA_035279645.1 Gemmatimonadaceae bacterium | reverse complement strand
CACGTCGCCTAACGAGAGTCGGCGCGAGGGCGTCCGCGAACGCTTCGGCACTCTGAAATCTCCGCGACGGGTCCTTGATGAGGCACGTGTCGATTGCGTTCGCGAGCGAGCGCGGGATTCCCGCCGCGACGCTCGCCGCCGGCGGCGGCACTTGTGTGAGCTGCTTCGCGAGGACGGCCTCAATCGTCGGCGCGATGAAGGGCAGTTGTCCGGAAACCATGTAGTAGGCGACCACGCCGAGCGAATAGACATCGCTGCGCGCGTCCACGGGCTCGCCGGCGGCCTGCTCGGGGCTCATGTATTCCGGTGTGCCCAGCAGCTCACCCACCGCCGTTTCGCCTCCCCCGCCGTCGGCGACGCGAGCGATGCCGAAGTCGGCGACCATGGCGCGGCCGGTGGCGCGCTCGAGCAGGATATTTCCTGGTTTGACGTCGCGGTGGACCACACCTTGGCCGTGTGCGGCCGCCAGCGCGCCCGCGATCTCTTGCAGTAGGCGGCTCGCCTCGCGTGGAGGCAGGGGTCCGCGATTGGCCACCCGCTCGGCCAGCGTCTCCCCGTCGACATATGACATGACATAGAACACGTACCCTCGCACCTCGTCGACGGCGTGAATGGGGACGATATGCGGATGGGACAACCGCGCGGCCGTTCGCGCCTCGCGCATGAATCGGTCGCGCAGCTTGTCGTGCGCGGCAAGGTCCGGCGGCAAGAGCTTGATGGCAACGGGCCGGTCGAGCCTCACGTCCCGGGCGAGATACACGATGGCCATTCCGCCCCGACCGAGCTCGCGCTCGAGTGCGTAGTGGCCCGCCAATGCCTCTTGAAGAGAGAGGAAGAGAGGGTCGACGGTGGTGGAATGTGGGGTGTTGCCCATGCGGTGATCTCGCGCTCACCCCGCGATGCTGCAGGTGAGTAAGGAAGTCCTAATCTGACGCTCGACCTCCTCATTTCGTTCCGCGATGGCGAACGAAAGGGCGCCCGGATCCGGGCGCCCAATTGTTCTTCGCCCTGCGTGCCGCGCGCGGTTACTTCGATGCCGCCGCCAGGCGACGGATTTCCGCCGCCATCGTCTTCACGCGCGCCGAATCCTTGGCGCCTTTCGCGTCGGCGTCCACTTCGACTGCAAGCTTGGTAAGCGAGGCGGCACGCGCCGCGCCGCTCTGCTTCTCCGCCGCATCGAGCGATTTGGCAATCGCCGAAGTCTTGTCGCTCGAGAGGCCGTCGTTGCGCACGAGCTGGTCGAAGTACGAGCGCACCACGGGGAACGCCGCCGGCCAGACGAGCTTCGGTTGGCTCTGCGGGTTGTACTCCTTCAACTGCACGAGTTTCGCGGCGGCGATTTCGTTCGCGGAGAGTTGCTGGCTCGGCGTCAGCTCATAAACATCAAAGCCGCGGTCGAGCTCTGACGAATAGACATAACCGTTCCAGTAGTACGCGCCCCACGAGCCGCCGATCGTGTAGCGTGAGCGTTCGCTTGCCTTCGACGTGTCGCTTGGCGGGTCGATCGGACCGCGATCGAAGTACGCGATCTCGCTCGGGTGATCGGCGTCGGTGAAGTCCATGACGTCCACGCCACCCTGATACCAGCCCTGTACGTAGAGGTCGCGCCCCGGCACCGGGATCAGGCCACCGTTATGCGAGACGCAGTTCTCCTGCTCGGTTTGCGCGGCGGGAAGCTTGAAGTAGGCGCGCTGGGTCAGCTTCTTGTTGTCCGCGCTGGCGGTGACGATCGTGTTGCCGCCGAGCTCCATGATGCTGCCGGCCTGGCACATCGGGCCCGTGCCGCCGCCCCACTCATCGGTCCACAGCGTCTTCTTGGCGTCGTTGCTGAACCCGGCCGTATGCCGGCCCTGGAAGTTGTTGGTGTCGGTGATGGCGGACAGTCGCACCGGCTTCTCGGGGTTCGAGATATCGACCATGATGGCATGGCTCGAGCACGCGGCGGCGAGAAGATGGTACGCCGGGTACGCCGTCACGTCATGGCAGTTGCGCGGGCCCGTGTGCAGCGGGTCTCGCGCGCCGTTAGGTGCGCCAGCAGGAGCGCCGTTAGGCGCGCCAGCCTGGGCGGCTCGCGCCGCTGCACGCGCTTCACGGCGCGGGTCCGGCGGTGCGCAGAAGGTGACGCAATCCGGGGATCCTTCGAGCCCGGTGAAGATGCGCGCGCCCGGGATCACTGCCGCCCGCTCCGGGTGGTCGAGCGGCACTTTGATAATGTCGAGCTGGTAGAGCGAGTTGGTTGGGTCGGCGGGGTCCGTGCCGTTCTTGCACCCGGCGAGCTCCGAGTCCGGTCGTGCAGCCTGCTGCCCCGACACGTAGATGTAGACGATCTTCGGATCGGTCGGGCTCGGGATGACCGTGTGCGTGTGCGAGCCTTTACAGGTCTGCACGTTCTTGATCAGCTTCGGCGCCTTGGGATTGGAGACGTCGTAGATGCGCACGCCCGTCATGTGATCTTTCGAATCCTGCACGCCACCCTTCGCGCAGTCATTACGGTTCCCAGCCCCTTCAGCCGATACGAATAGTAGGTTGCCAATGATCGAGGGATCGCCTTGCGACGTGATGCACTCCACGACCGACGTGACGACCGGCTTTGCCGGATCGCTCACGTCCCACACCGTGAAGCCGGCGAAGTTGCCTTGGTATGCGTAGTGGGTGTTGCCGAACGCCAGGTCGGAGTTGATGAACGTCAGTCCGCGCGTCGTATCGAACTGCGCCGGTTTGCGCGAGAACGACACGAGGCGCATGTTGCTGGCCGCGGTTCCGGCGTCAAACCGGCCCGGCTTGAGATTGCTCCGCGGATCGGCGGCGCTGGGATAGCTCTGCGCCGACACGAGCGCCGGCGCGGCGAGGGTGGCGATGAGGCCAATCAGCCTGCTTGCACTACGCATCGGGACGAACTCCAATGAGTGGGGTGGGAGGAACCGCGGCGGTGGTTCACTTCGCGGGGAGCTGGGTGAACAACTTCTGCATGATGCCGATTTCGGTAGTCTGCGCCGTGACGACATCGTTCGCGAACACGTTCACGTCCACTTCCTGACCGGCGAGCGTGGCGTTGAACAGGTCATTCACCATCTGCAGCGCGCCGGCGTGGTGTTGGATCATCAGGCGGAGGTACGCGCGGTCGAAGGTTATCCCACGGGCCGCGTCGAGTTCTTTCAGCTGATCGGTCGTGAGCATGCCGGACATCAGCACGTGGTGCCACGACGACGTATCGGGCGCGAACTGGTTGTTCCGCCTGAGCCACCCCTGCATGATGCGAATCTCCGGCACCTGCGATTGATCAATTTTGTTCGAGAGTTTTAGCACTTGTGGATTGGCGCCGTGGGACTCGGCCATCCGGGACATGACAATTGCCTGAGCGTGGTGCGCGATCATTCCTTGCATGAACTCGACGTCGGCCTTGGTGTACAGGGCGCCCTTCGGGATCACGATCTCATGTCCCATGTCCATGCCACTCATTGCCGTCGTGCCATTCTGGGAGAGCGCGAGCGACGGGCCGCCCATCAACCCGATGCAGAGCACGAGCGTACTGGCAACGCGTTTGGTCGTCACGATGATCTCCTTCAGTGGACCCGCTCCGAGGAACTCGGAGATACGATACGCCCTGTCGGGTGCGCGCACTAGATGCCCGGCTATTCTTCGCGCGGCCTGACGGCAACATAGTTGAGTCCCCTGTGGGCCTGTTACCTGCCTAACGACGACAGGGCACGCAAAGTGGTAGTCAACCAGGTTCTCGCGAGGAGTTATGCCGTTCAGCACATTGTCGAAGCGCCTCCATCAGATTCTAGGCGGAGTTGCCATCGTCGCCATGATGTCGAGCGTGGCGACGGCCCAGACTCCTGTGTCGTCTCGCATGCTCGAGGCGAATGACATCCAGCTCGCCGGCGCGAAGGCTGACTGGGTGAGTGTCGGCATTCTGCCGAACGGCTACGTGCGAGTCCACAATGCGAGTTTGCGAAAACTCGTCGCCGTCGCCTACGGCCTTCCCGACAGCGCCGTGAGCGGGCGTAGACGCTGCGTAGCCCGGTGAGGCGCGAGGACATCAGATACCTGCCTCCCGGCTATAGTACTGATGATCTTCGCGCCACCCGCCTTGCCCCGCGCCAATCTGCTGGTAGTCGTGCACGAACTCGATTCGACGAATGTACTTGACCATCGTGAAGCCCAATTGCGTCTCGACACGAAGGCGAAGTGGCGCGCCGTGGGGCACGGGCAGCGGGCGGCCGTTCATCTCGTAGGCGAGGATCGTTTGCCGGTGTGATGCCAGGGCGATGTCGATCGTGCCGTAGAAGTGGCCTGGACCCGCCGGCTCGGGTTCGGAGGTCGTCTTGTCATCCAGCGCGTAGAACACGAGGTACCGCGCGGCGGCGAGGGGCCGACAATGCCTAACGATGTCGCCCAGCCACACGCCGCTCCAACTGGCGACCGCGGACCATCCTTGGATACAGCAGTGTTGGGTGATCTGCGTCCGCTTCGGCCAGCGCCGGAGGTCTGCAAGCGTCAAGTGCAACGGGTGCTCCACCAAGCCGTCCACCTCCAGCACGAAGGTGGCGAATTGCTCGGCGGCCATCGCCGCGTAAGAGGCGTCGGCAGGTGGTCGGCCATTGACGCGAAAATATGGCGAGATGTCTGCCGCCGCATACTGCTGCGCGGACACGCCGCGTCCGAACAATACGCGGCGTAGCGGATCCGTGAGCGTCTGTGTACTTCGTTGAACGAAGCGTGGATGGCTCAGCGAGCAGCGCGTCGCCACGATGTGGATCACGACGACTCCGCCGAGTCCCGAGAGTCCGATGATGAGGCCGACCGCGCCGTGCGCCTGGTGTAGGTCGCCGAGCACGATCAACCCCATCTCGCTGATCGCGCCGTGAGCGATCACCATCGAGACGTGGATGACGAAGAACGCGACAAATGCGCAGAGACAGAGGAAATGAATGCTTCGCGCGGCCTGGCGGCCCCGAAAGAGGCGGATGTACCAGGGAAACCGGGCCCCGATCGACGGCGACATCGCGAGACCCGTTGCGATGGCGAGCGGCGACAGCAGAAAGATCACCGAAAAATACGCGAGCTGCTCCAGGGGGTTGTATCGTCCCGGTGTGGCTACAAGATGAAAGCTCAAATATGACCCCAGGACATGCCACGCGCCCCGAAGGATCGACCATGACGTCGGAATCAATCGATGCCATTCTGGGGTGACGAAGAGCATAACGACATACAAGAGGCCTGTGAGCAGCCATCCGGCATCGGCGAGAAAGTGCCAGTGTCGGCCGAGCCCAAGGTTATTGCGTCCGGGCAGCGCGATCCACGAGGAGAACGAGGTCTCCTCGTCGCGCGACGTCCAGAGTTCGTGTTCCGGGAGTCGCTTGCGCGTGAGGCGCAGCCACTCGCTTCCAGGCGTGCAGCCCTCGTTCCAGTAGAGCTTTGGGTGCGCACTCAGGATTTCGAGGCCACTGCGCACGAGCAGGGATATGAAGAGCAGATTGAGGAAATGCGTTGCGCGCAGCCAAAACGGGAAATCGAACATCGAGGATCAACGCGAGAGCTTTCTCAGCGCCGATCCCGTGCAATCACGGGGCCAGTCGTCGTCAGTCATGACGCGGGGCAAAGACAATCTCTTGTGCGCCCGTCCAGAGCACGCGCCGTCCGAGCTCCGCGAGCTGTTCGCGGCCGTCGATGATCGTGAGGAAATGATTGCCCGCGAGCTGCCCGACCTTGCTGGCGAAGCATGTTGGTCCGTACGGAAGCAGCACCTCTGCTTCGCTCAGGCCGCCCGGATAGAGGAGAATCTCTCCGGGCGCCGGATGACTCGTCTGATTCTCGAATGGAAGGCCCACAAAGTTGCTCGCCGCGTCTCCGAGCGGTATCCATGCGGCCTCTCCACTCCAGCGTGCCTGAATCAGTCGGGCGGAGAAGGGGAGGAGTCGTGCGAATCGCTGACAGGTCAGCCGGCTGCGCTCCAGTTCCATTCGAGCGCTGAAGGTCAGCGTCCCGCCCACGGTAATCGATAGTGTCGTCATTGGTTCTGCACGGAAAGTCGGGAGAGGTTGGGCATCGAGGGGGGCCGCTGAATCGTCTGCGCTCCGTAGATTTTGCGTTTGTCAGTAATTTCAGCGCGGGTCGGCGGTATCAGTGACCCACAGGCTCAGATTGCGCAAGTTCCGCAAGTCCGATGATCTCAATCCTGATTTGACCCGCATGTCCCTTCGTTCTCTCGCGCTTGCGACTGCACTCCTCGTGCAGGTCGCGCCGAGCCCCGTGCAGGATCGGCGTTTGTCATGGGTGCGCAACCCGCGTGAGGCAAACGGCAGTTGGGTTGCTGACCCCGCACATCATCTCGCGAAGTTCAACGTGCAGTCGATCGATGCGATCATCGACAAACTCGAGCGCGAGAAGTCGATCGAGATGGCCGTCGTCGTCCTCGACTCACTCGACGGACTGGATCCCGCGGACGCGGCGCTCCTCCTCCACCGCCGCTGGGGAGTCGGAAAGCGGCAACGCGACAACGGCATCGTGTTCCTCTGGTCACCGGCGCTTCGCAAAACCTACGTCAGCGTCGGTTATGGACTCGAAGGCGTACTGCCCGACGCGCGCACTGGGCGCATCCTCGACGAGTGGGTGCTGCCGTCCTTCCGTGCTGGCAACTTCGACGGCGGGATGCTGCAGGGAGTGCAGAAGCTCGCCGACGCCGCACGCGAGGAGACGGCGTGGCGTCCCGAACGGATCGCGCCGGGGCGCGCGACGACTGCGGTCAAACCATCCGGTGGGAATAGCGCCTGGTTCCTCGCGCCGCTCGGGGTGGTTGTGCTCGTGGGTGCTGGCGTGACAGTCGGTCGTTACCGGCGTCGCCGTCCACGCCGCTGCCCGGCCGGTCATGGGAAGATGCGCCTGTTGAGCGAGTCCGAGGACGACGCGATGCTCACGCGCGAAGAAGGGCTGGAAGAACGCCTCGGCAGCATCGACTACGACGTATGGGTCTGCCCAAAATGCGATCAGCGTCTCGTCATTCCATATAGGAAGTGGTTCAGCAAGTACACGGACTGCCCGAGGTGCCGGCGCCGGACGTGCGAGACGCGTTCGATTACGATGAGCGTCGCGACAACCGTGTCGACAGGCCTGCGCGTCGTTGAGCGTGAATGTCAGAACTGTGGCTTCAAGGACTCGCGACGCGAAGTCATCCCGATGATCGTCGTGACGACGTCCTCGTCAGGCGGATCAGACAGCTCGGGTGGGGGCGGTGGAGGTGGCGGTGGTGGCTCGAGCTTCGGTGGCGGCTCGGCTGGCGGCGGTGGAGCAGGGCGGAGTTATTGAACGCGAAGCGGAGCGAAGGGCCACTGAGACCGCTGACACGACGCTGATATCACTGTTTGCTCCCAACACGTCTCGATATGAATAGCGCTCCTGTGCCTGTTCTTCACGTCGACCGCATCCTACTGTGTTTGGATATTGGCCTTCATTCCATGACGCGGAAGTGCATCGTGCAGTGCTGGACCTGGCGTCCGGCCGGCCCTGCCGTCGGTCACGTTGGTGATTCACACGTTCGATAGCGACGGCACGGTGGACGAGAAAGGCTAAAAAGGCTACTACCGCATGCGTACGAGCGTACTGGTGACGCTACGGTTCCACGCGGTTGACGATCTCGAGCTGCAGGACGCGTGCAGAATGTCCTGTCTGCACTAGTATTCGAGCCACAGCGAGAGGGCAGGATCGCAGTCGAACTGGGCCAGTCCTTTGGTCTCGCCGGCGTGTTCACCTGCAGCCAAGTAGAAGTCTGCGACGTGCAGCCCTGGCCATCTCCGACAGAGGATGCGCAACCGGTACGCCCGAGCTAGCTCGCGCTCTAATCGACTCCCCCGCATCTCGCGGACAGAACCCTGGCGCCACGTTAGGCACGCGGCCACGGGAGTGCGGCCCTGAGCAACTCCTGCCACGATTGAGTGTCTGTTTGGGCGGTTGACCGCTTGCTCCCGAGCGGCGCCGAAGAGGGCGAGACGTGGACGCACCGCAGGATTGCGCAGTAGATTGAGCGTTTCTTAATCTACTACAATGATCCGCAACAAAGAAAGTTTGCACCGACTGGTCGATCAGGGTGCAAACGGGGCCGAGTAGATCTTCGGGCAGGGTAGGGGATGCCGGCGGAGGTGGCGGACGACGAAGTGAGTTCTTGCGCACGGTCGCCACCTCCGAGCCCGCTAAGTCCGCGCAAATTCGTGCCGGAATGAATCCCTCGATTCGCGATTCATTGCATGTTCTCAGCGGAGCGAGGCTCCTTGGTGTCGGACACTCCCAATCCATGCCTGAGAGTAGCGAAGTCGATCTCGACAAGATCCGCGAAACGATCGACGAGGAGCTCGAGCGCGAAGGCGGCGCGCTCCTGCGCCTCGTCGCGTTGACCACGGCGGTGTTCGCGGCGATCGCCGCGATCGCGTCACTGCTCGCTGGCTCGACGGTGAATGAGGCGCTCGTGTTGAAGTCGGAGTCCACGCAACTGCAGGCGCAGGCATCCGACCAGTGGGCGTACTACCAAGCGAAGGGGATCAAAGCCGCGATCGCGTCGAGCACGATCGACGTCCCCGCCTCATCACGGCGTTCGGCGGAGGACTCGGCTCGAGCGCTCGTCGCGCGCTACGCGCGCGAGCAGGACGACATCGCGCGGCGAGCACGGGAACTGGAGCGCGAGCGTGATGCGCGGAGCCACGACGCCGACGCTCTCCTGGCGAAGCACCACCTATTCGCGTACTCGGTCGCGGTGCTGCAGGTCGCTATCGCACTCGGCGCTGTCGCCGCACTCACACGTCGCCGGCTCGTCTGGCTATTCTCGGCCTCGCTCGGAATCGTCGGTGTCGCCTTTCTCGGCGCTGCCCTCTTCCATGGCTAGCGACCATGCCGGCGTCCGAGACGTCGTCGAGCGCATTGCCCGCTACATCGCCGGGCACGAGCCCGAACGCCTCGCGCTCAAGTATGACGCGATGCGGTGACCTCCACCTCGAAAACGTCGGCTCGTTTCGCGGCGACAACCGGCTCGTCTACTTCGACCTCAACGACTTCGACGAGGGCGGGCTCGCCCCCGCGACCTGGGAGATCGCGCGCTTCATAACGAGCGTGCACGTCGCCGCTGCGTCACTCGAGCTGTCTGCCCATGACGCCGCGTCCCTCGCGAAGGCGTTTCTCGATGCGTACGCCGAGGCGCTCGCCGACGGCAAGGCGCGATGGGTCGAACGCGCGACGGCGACGGGCATGGTCAAGGAGCTCCTCGCTAGCGTGAAGGGCCGCACGCGCGAGGCGCTCCTCGACTCGAGAACCGTGCTTCGCGGCACGCGTCGCCGTCTTCGCGTGGATGCCGGCGCGCGCTGCCGATTCCTAAGCGCGACCGAGCACACGTCATTCAATGCATTCACGACTTCGCGCGGTCCACGCCGAATCCGCGATTCTATGACGTGCTCGAGTCGCGCGCCGCGTGGCGGGGACCGCGAGCCTGGGTCTCGAGCGCTACGTCGCGCTCGTGCGCGGAACGGCATCGCCGGACGGCAACTGGCTGCTCGACTTGAAGGAGGCGCGTCCGTCGGCGCTCGCCGCGTGTCTCGCCCATCCACAACCACCGTGGCCTAACGAGGCGGAACGCGTCGTGCGCATTCAGCATCGCATGCAAGCGATCTCTCCGGCGCTCCTCCAGTCGGTGAGCATTCACGGCCGGCCCTTCGTCCTTCGCGAGCTCCAACCGACGGAAGACCGCCTGTCGCTCGAGCACTGGCACGGCAAGCTCGGACGGTTGCGCAAGGTCATGAACATCGTCGGTCAGCTGGTCGCGTGGGCACAGCTTCGGAGCAGCTCGCGCGACGGCTCGGCGCGCATCGACGACTTGATCGAGCTCGCTCACCGGCCGCGGTGGCGGCCCGAGCTGCTCCGAAGGGCGCGCGCATATTCGACGATCGTCGAGCGCGACTGGCGTCGATTCAGGAGCGCTGCCCAGGACCTCATGGGGACAGTCCCTTCGCGCGGTCGATCCTCACGCTAAGGGGTCACTGAGACCGCTGACACGACGCTGACACCACTGATTGCTCCCAGCACGTTTAAGCTCCTCACTCCAGGCGTGACGTGTTCTTGTGAAGGCTGAGGATCTCTGTTTTCGCGAGGAACGAATCAGTGGTTTCAGGGGAGTGCAGTGGTATCAGCGTGCCGCATGGCATGCCTCCGGCCATGAGCATCCGGATGCAGGTGCCGTCGGAAATAAGCAAACGCTCATAGTTCGACCGAGACGCCCCGTTCGTGGTCGGCCATTCGCCTCACTGGCGCGCCAGGCAATCTTTGCGCGAAATTGACGTCACATGTGTCGCTCATCGGGCCGCCGGCGGCGCACTATACATCCACTGCCGTCATGGCTCATCCCTTCGCGCCGCCGACCCTGGTAACGATCGCTTTTAACTCTCATCTCATGACGGTGCATGCACAGGCTCGGCTGCGAGAGTACACGTCGCCGTGAGCCAACGTCGATTTACGGATTCGCGCGGCAAGGAGTGGTACGCCTATATCGTCGTCGTTACGCCGGGCGCCGCGATCATGGAGCCGGCGTTCTCGCACCACGTTCGAAAGACGAAGACGTACCTCGCATTCGACTCGGCTGGCGAGCGTCGTCGTCTCTCGCCATTCCCGATCGAATGGGAGGACGCGCGCCTCGAGGAGCTCGAGCGATTGCTCGGCCTCGCCACGGTCACCAACCGGTCGGCCAGCCTATGACGCGGACTTCAC